>JBBABK010000016.1:0-16313 GCA_041657685.1 Phycisphaerae bacterium
CGTATCATATTCTTCCAAAGCCTTTTGATAATCTGCCTGTTTGAAGTAAATGTCGCCGCGCCGGACATAAATTTCGCCCCGGCCCGGGTCGATTGCCGCCGCCTCTTTGAGCATCAACAGCGCCTTGGGATACATTTTTATTTGACTGTAAACCACGGCAAGATTGATATACGCGTCCGCACAATCAGGGTCGAGCCGAATTGCCTGTTCATACGCGCCCATCGCGTCATTAGTCCAGTTTTTGCGCCAGTACAAAATACCGAGACTGTTGTATGCGCCGGCGTTCAAAGGATTGATTTCGATAACCCGCTGGAACTGTCCTATCGCGTCGTCAATCCTGTCCTTTTGCATATAGATGCTGCCGAGATTCATTCGCGACTCAGCTAAATCAGGATTGATTTCAACCGCAAGCTCCATCGCCCGCTGGGCCTCGTCGAGCCTGTTGACGCCCATATAAACCGTGCCGAAATTATTGAACAGGCAGCCGAGCGTCTGCAGCTTGTTAAGATTTTTCATATACAGGCCGTCCTGGCCCTGCGCGATTTTGAATTCTTCGATATAATGCTCGTCCGTGGGAAACGTCCCGCTTGTTGTTTCGATATTGAACCGGATTCTGCCGTCGTCATAGCGAACGAAAAAATGTCCCGGCGCTACCACACCGTAAAGCGGAATATCAAGCCGTTCCGCCAATGCGAGATATAATATCGAAAGACTGAGACAATAACCCCTGCGGTTGTCCATCACCGTGTGCATAAATAAATCGTTCGGGTCGGTCGCTTCTTTGACGGACTTGAATCCCATCTCATTGTGCAGATAATCATTCAGCACATTCACCGCTTTGTAGCTGCCGGTAAGTTTCTGCTCTTCGAGTCGCGACTGAATTTCATAAGCCATATCATCGAGCATGGTCTGATATCTTCGGCCCGGCAGCACGTCCGACCACTCCTCGGCAATAATCAGGGACGCGATTCCAATATCGATTTCATCAGGGTCGAGCCGCATTACCTGCTCGATGTTTCGCGCGTAAAGACCCGCCAGGTCTTCATTCGCGAGCCGCTCAGCCTGCAATGAAACCGTCACGAGCAGCAGGGCGGCCGAGGCAGTTAAAATTGTTTTGCAAAAATTTCTCATTCCGTACTCTGCCCGATTTCAGCGGGCATCTGCATTGTGTATCTCTTAAACAAATCGATACGCATCCATTTTTTGCTCCTGAACCTCCACCGGTTCGCCAGGCCTATTATAATAATTTCTATCAATGCCGCCGACCACGGGCCAAGCTCGCCGAAAGCGGGAAATATTTTTGTCGTTAAATATCCGCCGAGGCCGAGAACCAAAATCGTAGTAACGCCGGATATCCACGCCAGCCACACCGTATCACCCGCACCGCGCAGCGCGCCGATATACGTTATCACCAAAGCGTCAAAGAGCGGAAACACTGCCGCGAACAACAATATATTAACACCAGCCTCCACAACCTTATCGTCCGTAGGCGCCCAGAACTTCATAATGGGGCCGCGGAACAGCAAAAAACATAATCCGATAAAACCCATATACGCAAGTGCGATTCGCACGCATACCCTCGTTTGCTTCAGTGCCAGTTTTTTTCGGCCGCTGCCGATGGATTTTCCCACCGCCGCCGTCAGGGCAGTAGATATACCTACGATGGGCATAAACGAAACGTTCATACAGGATAGTACCGCTCCGGTGGCCGCCAGCGGCTCTTTGCCGAATTGACCGACCAGCGACAAAAGTATCGTCCCCCAAAGCGCAACGCCGATTGCAATCGCCAGCCCCGCCGGAAAACCGATTTTTATCAGGTCGATAATCCGCGGCAGGTCGAACCCGAAACTTTTTCGGCTGTTAAATCGGTCATTCACCGGCCCGAACATAAACGCCGCCATCCGTATCGCCGCGCCGACCGTCATACCGATAAACGTCCCCCAGCCCGCACCGGCCATTCCCATCTTCGGAAAACCGAGATGACCGAAGATTAAAACGATATTGAAAAATACGTTCACGCTTTGTTCGATGAGCGCCGCCCACATCGTGATTATCGGCCGGTGTATGCCCATAAAAAACTGTGTGCTCGCCCAGATGAACACCGCCATAAACTGGCAGTACAGCATAATCCGAAAATATGCCACCTCAAGGCCGATGATTTCCTGCGGCTGGCCCATCGTTCTGAAAATAAATCCCGCCGCAGGCCACATAATTACAAGCGATACAAGCGCGTAAACCAGCCCCATATTTATCGCCTGCCAGCAGTAATTGGAGCAATCATTGTACCGCCGCCGCCCGAACGACTGGCTGACGAAAGTATTTACCGAAGTCAATATCCCCAGCAGCAGGCTCGAAGGCAGAAATGAAACCATCACCGCAGGCAGTATCGCCGCAAGCGAGTCGGTGCCCAACTTGGATATCATCACCCGGTCAATGAACTGCATAGCGGTGAACGAGATGTTCGTTACCACCATCGGACCGGCGAGCCTGAGCATATATTTCAGGGATGCCTCGTTTTCGCCGGTGTCTAAAATCTGTGTCGAATCGGCCATTATTTTTTCTTCGCGCTCAGCTTTTCGATTTGCCCGGCTGTGACGCCTTCTATCACGGGTTCCTTGATGCTGCTCGTAAGGCCCGATGTAATTTTTATCGCGGTTTTTTTCACGTCTAATTTGCCTGAGATAAATTCTATCAGCGCCGCGTTGGCTTTGCCTTTTTCCGGCGGGGCGGCTATTTTCACTTTCAGCATCCCGTCGAGCACGCCGACCGCCGCTGTCCTGCTGCTGCCCGGCACGACTTTGACTTTTAATATTATTGTGCTGCCGGATTGACGAATATTAAGCTCACCCATTTTAGCGGAGTCTGTTTCTTAAAAAGTTGAACGAATTATTCGATGCCTTCGCGCAAATTAGACCCAATCGCCATTTGCACGTATTTTTCGATTTGCTCGGCCAGTTCCCCCAGTGGTTCAATCTGAAAATCTTCGTGATAGCCCGGTATCAGTTCGCCGTTGAGCGCCTTTTTGAAAATCTTTATGCGTATAACCGAGGGCTGCCTGCCCGCCGCCTTGGTAAAATCGCTGTCCTTATGCTCGGTCAGTTCGACTCGCCAGTCTTCGCTGACGAACACCAGGCACTTGCCGGTATAAACCGCCGTCGGAAAATAATCCCTTAACTTCTTAATCGTTTCCATCAGCCTGCCGCTCCGATTAGCTCTTTCAGATTTGTTATCCCCTTGCGCCTGCAATAGTCTTCGATTCCGCCGACAATAGCCGCCGTGCAATTTGGTTTCACAAAATTCCACGTCCCGACCGTAACAGCCGAAGCGCCCGCGAGAATAAATTCTATTGCGTCCGATGCGTTTCGAATCCCGCCGCCGCCCAGCAGGGGGATATTTTTTTCTTTGGCAACTTCGTTGTACACCTTATTAACCATATAAACCGCGATGGGTTTTATAGCCGGCCCCGATAATCCGCCGGTACGATTGGCCAGCACAGGCTGTTGTTTTTCGATATCGATTACCATCGCCGTAAACGTATTTACCAGACTAAGAGCATCGGCACCTGCCTCTACCGCCGCTCGCGCTGTTACGCAAATGTCCGTGACATTCGGCGACAGTTTGACCATCAATTTTTTGCCACCGGATGCCGCTTTAACCGCTGACGTTATTTCCTTGACCAGTGACGGCTCTGTTCCGAAGGTGATTCCGCCTTTTTTCACGTTCGGACAGCTTATATTCAATTCGAATCCTGCGATAGCCTGTTCGCCGCTGAGCCGCTGCACCCCCGCGACATAATCTTCGATAGTCTCACCGGCGACGTTCACAAAAACCGCAGTTTTGAATTTTTCCAGTACCGGCAGTTTTTCTTCGATGAATTTATCAAGCCCTATATTCGCAAGTCCGATGGCATTGAGCATTCCCGAATCCGTTTCGACAATTCTCGGCACGGGATTGCCCATCCTCGGTTTGGTGGTAATGCTTTTTGTAATGAAACCGCCGAGACTGTTTATATCCGCAAAATCGCCCAATTCATCGGCATACCCGCACGTACCCGAAGCCGTAAACACCGGGTTAGCCAGTTTCAAACCAGCGAACTCAACCGAAATATCAATATTGCCTTCCATAAAAATCCCGCTCACAATATTGCATCAATCTTTTTCTCAAATACCACCTGCTTTGCATCAAATACAGGGCCGTCCTTGCAGCATAATTTATATTCGGTTTTACCGTCGTCAGTCCTGCACTCGACCGCACAGCTCTGGCACACACCAATTCCGCACGCCATCCTCCGCTCCATACTCACCTGGCAGTCGATTTTTTTCGCCGCAGCAATCTTTGCGACCTCCGCCAGCATCGCCTCAGGCCCGCAGGCATATATCACAATCTGCTCAGGCTTGGTTTCATTGGCATTTTCATCGAGCCACTGTTTCAAACACTGCGTCACCGGCCCGGCAAACCCCGCGCTGCCGTCATCAGTCGCGAGCTGCGATTCGATGCCGTGCCTCGCAAAATCGTGAATGGGAAATCCAATCTGGCTCGATATCTCGTCTATTCGGCCCTCGAAGGGGAGATAAAATTTCGTTTTCGCCCCGGCAAAGACAAGCTGATACAAATCTTTATTTTGCCGGCTGTTCGTAATTGCAAGATGTTGTATCGGCGGGGCACCCATACCACCGATTACCAGCAGGGCAGTTTTCTTGCCCTGTGGCATTGAAAAGCCGTTGCCGAGCGGCCCCAGAATATTGATTTTGTCAGCGGGCTTCAGCGTTGTCATTCTCAGCGAAGCCGGCCCCACCGCACAATATAAAACCTCGACCGTCGCCTGGCCGTCTTTGGCCGTGATATCACAAAAGCTGAACGGCCGACGAAGTATTATATCCCGCTGTACCATCTCAGCCTGTTGCTCATCGAGTTTTTCGGCAGGCGGCACGGAAACGCCCGACAAATCAAATTCCGCGAACTGGCCCGGCCGAGCCGCGGCAAACGCCCGTGCGCCATCCTGAAAAAACTGGAGTGTCAGTCTGTAATAACAACTCCTGATGTGTTTATTGGCCAGAACCACCGCCGTAAAATCGCCCTTTGTTGCACTGTTTTCGTTCATACCTCTAAGTATCCGAAACTTTCAACCGTTGTCAATTCATTCTCATACAAACAAGATATGTTACACTAAATCACGCGGATTGAAACTCTTTACTTGTCGGGTGTTTTCTTCGTCCCTATCAGCTCGATTGCTTCTCCGATAACTGGCAGCGGCTTTATTACCACCTTCGGCTCATAAACATTGCCGGTTATAACAATCTGCAAAACGCCCGAACTAATCGCGCTGGTAACCGAATCTATCAAATCCATCCTTAATGAAAGTATCCTCGGCCCCTTGGCCGAAAGTTTAAGCTCGATGCTTTTTTCCCGCATATCCATCCAGCCCGTCCCAGCAAACGCCAGCGATGAGCCGGACAGCTCCAACTTTGCGAAATTCAGCCGGCTGTTTTTAATATACGCGCTGAAAAACAACCGGTCGAAAACATAATCGCTCGGCTCGGTAAGATTCAGCAAATTAAGCAGTCTGCCGATGAACGAAATCCTGCCGACCTGCATCTTTGCAATTTCAATTCTGCACGTACCGACATAATCTGTTTTGCCGTCAACCGTTCCCGAAACATTGACATTGCCGCCCATCACACCGGTGCTGTAACAGCTCCCGTTTTCACAATTTGCCGGCTGCTCATTGCTGTCGGCAAGAAATTTTTTCAGGTCGACACCATCGAAGCCGCTTTGCAATTCGAAATCAACGGGCTGATTCGGCTCTGCTCGTACTTCGATTCTCCCGGTCAGTATCCCGCCGTAAAAATTGCCGGTGAAATTTTCCGCGAGCCAGCTTTTTTTAACAGGGTCATATTCCAGCAGGGTATTGAGACGTTTGATTTTTTTATCCAGTATGGGAAAATTATTCGCGTCCAGCGAAATCGAAGCCGAGGCAATTTGACTGTCCGTGTCAGCATCTTTTGAAATTTCTATAATTCCGTCTAATATCACACCGGGTGAATTACCGTCGGCAGGGCGACTCACGACATTATTCAGTATCACGGAATTATTGTTTACCGTTATATTGCCCGTGATGTCACTCAGCGCGAAATCAAGCATCTCCGGCTGCGCGCCGGCGCCCATGCATTGGACCTCCACCTGGTAGTCGATTCCATTTTCCCCCGCTCGCTTGTTAAGATTCGCCGAGTACGAAATATTTCCAGAAGGATTTAACGTTTCCACCGTCCTGCGCATCTTCGCCGGTATGAGATTTAACAGATTTCCATCAATCTGCACATCACTGCCGCTCAGCGTCATCGCGTAATTAAGTTCATTACCGTCCTGGCTCGGCTCGAACAAGCCCTGCATCTCCACCGGCTGGCCAGCATACATCCCGCGAAACTGTTTGAACTCTATCGAATCAGGCCTGAAGATTCCGTTCGCCTTAATATCAGTAATCGGCAGCGGAAGCATTGGCGGCCGCAGCACCGTATCTGAAAAAAACAAATCGGCGGTGAAATCGACCTTATTCGCGTCTTGTTCCAAATTGCGAACGATTATTTTCCCGTCGCCGCTGCCCGATGGATTGAACCGCTTGTAAAGATTTGTTTCCCTCGGCGGCAGGGCGGCTGCAAGCGTCTCGTCGAGCGGAATATTATTTACATCTACCGCCAAATCGAACCTCGGCCTGGCCGTATTCGTCTGCGTCACTTCGCCGTTAATAATAATTTGCCGTGACATATTTTCGGAACTGAGATTTGTCACTTTGATGCTGTCGCGGTCGAACAGCATATTGCCCGTCAGATTGTCCAGCGGATATGGAAAATGGCGATATGTACTGTTGACATCAATCAAATCAACGTTTAGTAAATAAGTGCTTTTTACATTCGGCTTGCGATGCTGAGTATAAGAAAATTCAATGGTTCCGCTCGGCTTAAAATCATCCCACAACCTTTTCTGTACGGGAAATAACGCCGCGTATAAATCACTGTCCAGCACCATATTCCTGCTGTAAATCTCCAGTGTCCCTTCAGTGCCTTGTGCAAAATTGCCAAAGGCCCCGCTGATTGTAAGATTAACTTTGCCGTGCCTGCCGAACAGATTATTTATCTTCAAATCATTTTCTGTGAATTCAACCGTACCTTTTATGCCCTCTATAAAATACGGAAACACCGAATACAAAATCGAAACGCCGTTGCATTCGACCGCACCATTCAGTTTCACATCTGCCGGATTTCTGATATTGCCGCTTGCGGTTAATTCCACGTTCGCCGAGCCTGCCATCTGGTATTTCTCAAACAGCTTGCCGACAGCCGACTCGGCCTTGTTCGCCAGCTTTGCAGGAGGTTCGTTCGTTTTCTGCTCTTTAGCCGTCAAATCTTCGATGCGCAGTTCTAAATTATAATCGCCGGAATTTTCATACTGATAATCAGCTTCGATATTTCTTATCGTCCAGAGGCGTTCTATGTCAGACAACTGCTCGCTGCTGATTCCGCCGCTAAACGCCAGGTGTCCCGGTTCGATGATGCCGACGATTTCACTCGGACGTCCTCCCTGTGCTTTTGCAGTCACAAGTTCGAACTGGTACGTTCCGTTTTTACCTCTCATTCTTTCGAGTCTTACACTTACCGGAACATCTACGGATGTGCTTATATATCCCTTTGACACGCTGCTGAATTTTAATTGCCCGTTTTTCAAACGAATTATCGGTATCGCGCCTCCGCCCTGGCCGCCGGCAAGTCTTAGACCGCCGATATTCCATTTTCTGCTGTCAAGGTCCTGCTGCACATCAATTGTAAAATCCTCTACCCTGATTTTTTTCAATCTGGGTTTTAAACCAAGAATGCTGAGCAGGCCGAAACGGGCTTTAACTTTCCTCGCCCGCAAAATAGTATTATCGTAATCTTTCTGCTCGGTGGGTTTTATCTGCAGACCGCGAATCACAACCGAACCGTCAAAACTGAAATTTATCGACCGGACTTTAACCTGCGTATTTGTAAGCTCGGCAAGCTGGTTAACCGCTATCGACGGTAAGTACTGCTTCTCCGCGATATACGCGACAATAATAAATGCAGCGATAGCCGAAGCAGCGATTACCCTGCGCTTAATCTTTCCGGACTCAGCAGATTTGTCCATTCGAAAAAACATTTTATTAAGTGCTAAGCCCTGTTCTTTTTTATCGCTTTATCGGCAATATCATGGCGGTAATACGCACCGTCAAACTTGATTTTCTCAACGGCCTCGTATGCCCGCCTCTGCGCCTCGCCGATATCAGCCCCGACGGCCGTCACGCCTAAAACCCGTCCCCCATTAGTAACCAGTTTGCCGTCCTGCATTTTTGTGCCAGCCTGGAATACAAAAACATCTTCCAGTGCATTTGCTTCGTCGATGCCGGTTATTACTTTTCCCTTTTCATAATCACCCGGATAACCGCCCGACGACATCACCACACAAACCGCCGGCCGCGGGTCCCACCGCAATGTCACCTCGTCGAGCTTTTCATCGCAAACCGCAAGCATAACTTCCAATAAATCACTCTTGAGCCGCATAAGAATCGGCTGCGTCTCCGGGTCGCCGAACCGCACGTTGAACTCCAGCACTCTCGGCCCGGCCGCCGTTACCATTATGCCCGCGTACAGCACACCTTTATAAGGCGAGCCGTGCCGGTTCATCCCGTCAACAACCGGCACAAGAATCTCACGGTTAATATGGTCCATCAATTTATCCGTCACAACCGGTGCAGGGCTATACGCACCCATCCCGCCGGTATTAGGCCCCGTATCGCCGTCGCCGACGGGTTTATGGTCCTGGCTTGTCTCCATAACGTAGATATTCCTGCCGTCGACAAACGCCAGTATAGATGCCTCCTCGCCAAGCAGCTTATCTTCCACAACGATTTTTTTCCCCGCGTCGCCGAACAAGTTATCTACCATAATTCTTTCAGCCGCGAGTATCCCGTCCGAAGGCTCATCACACACGAACACGCCTTTGCCCGCGGCAAGTCCCGCCGCCTTTACAACCACCGCCTCATCGCGCGATGCGATATACGTCTTGGCGTCATCGAACCGCTCGAACACTCGTCCCTCAGCGGTTGAAATCGAACACGAACGCATTAACTGTTTCGCGAATGCCTTGTCCGCTTCGAGCCTGGCTGCTTCTTTGCACGGCCCAAACGCCTTAATCCCCGCCGCCTCGAACGCGTCAACTACGCCGTCCGCCAGAGGCCCTTCGGGACCCGCGACCATCAAATCTATCTTTTTTTCCTTCGCGAATTTGACAAGGTTAGTGATATCCGATGAGCTTATGGGGACATTCTCGCCGCATTGTGCCGTACCGGGATTGCCCGGCGCGATGTAAAGTTTCTTCAGGTTTTTCGATTGTGACAGCTTCCACGCGATCGCGTGTTCACGACCTCCGTTGCCGAGTAAAAGAACGTTCATTCAAATCCCTTCTTTAGATAAACGATTTGTAACTTTATTCGATTTTCGAATTAGTTCACCGATAGAATTGTAAATTGCGCAGGAAAAATTCGCAAAGAAAAAGTCAAATGCTCCAAATTCGGGCAAGTGCTATCCGGAAAATCGAGAGGTGCGGCCTCCTGGTCAAAGATGCCGCACCTTCTATAGTAACTTCCGTGTTAGGGAAGGAGGAGGAACACGAAAAATTTGCGCTTCGAAAAGCCCCCAAAATAAAAAAAACAGGACTGAGATGCGGAGGGAGAGGAAAGCGAGATAAATCCCAGCCCTGTTGTTTACTGTTAGAATTCTAACACATATCAACTGATTAGTCTAATATTTTTTTAAATTTTTTTATTAGGTTTCGGCTGTTGTTTTAAACGTTCTATTATCATCAGAACTTCCCTGACTTACTCAGTTTAACCATCAGGGATTCCCTTAGGGTTTTATGTAAACACCTGCTTTTCAGCCACTTGTAAAGCCGTTACAAACATTGTAAACTAATTATCCGTTAAAAATCGGACTTTTTTGGCCTGTTTTACTCGGAGTTGCAAAATGCTGACTGATAATATCCTGGAACTTATCGGGAACACCCCCTTGCTGCAGCTTAAAGGCGAAAATATTTTTGCCAAAGCAGAATTCCTGAATCCCGGCGGAAGCATAAAAGACAGGGTTGCACTTGCTATGCTCGAAGCCGCGCAGCGAGACGGAAAATTAAAACCAGGCTCTGTTATCGTAGAACCCACCAGCGGCAATACCGGCATCGGCCTTGCGCTGGTAGGGCGACTGATGGGATACAAGGTTGTTATCGTTATGCCCCAAGGAATGAGCGAAGAGCGTAAAAAATTAATCAAGGCTCTCGGTGCCGAACTCATACTTACGCCAGACAGCGAATCACTGCCCGGTGCAATAAAAAAAGTCGAAGAAATGGCCGCCGCCGACCCGAAGGTTTTTATACCGCAGCAGTTCGAAAATCCAGAAAACCCGCGTGTGCATTATGAAAATACCGCACGCGAATTATGGCATCAGATGAGCGGCAACATCAGCTGCTTCGTCGCAGGCGTCGGCTCGGGTGGAACGCTGCAGGGGGTCGGTAAATTTCTAAAAGAGCATAAACCCGGTGTCAAAATTATCGCCGTCGAACCCAAAAACGTCTCCGCCTTATTGGGCCACGAGCCGGGCCTGCACCAGATTCAGGGCATCGGCGACGGTTTTATACCCGGCGTGCTGGATGTTTCGCTCGTGGATGATGTAATTGAAGTTACAGACGCCGACGCTATTGAAACAACCAGACAGCTCGGAAGAGATTGCGGATTGCTCGTCGGAATAAGCTCCGGCGCAAATGTCTGGGCGGCAAGGCAGCTTACAAAAAAAATATCAGGCAATATCACCACGGTCCTGCCCGACCGTGCTGAAAGATATTTCAGTACGGCCCTGCTCTGACAATCCGCTTATACACAATAAGCATTGCTTCAGGGTTTTGTTTCAAACAAAAATGAGACGCTCTTAAGGGGTTGAGATTTGCGAATAAAAAAAATGGGCTGAGGTCGGGAGGGAGGAAAGAGGAATTTGGAAAACCCCAGCCCGTAGCTTTATAATTGCAGGTCCAATAACAATACGCCTTTTTCGACCCGAAAGTTCGCCACGGTCGAATGACGATTATCTTGTCCTTAAAGGGAAATGGTCCTCCACCTTAGTTCCCTAATTAACTACTACAATGCTAATATTAACATAAACCTAATCTTAATGCAACTGCTATATTTGCCCTGAATAAATAATTTTTTAACTCCGGTCAAATCCCTTGCCGGGAATAATTAAAATCAGTTTATTCAGAACAGATGTCAAATTCAGCAGTATGATTTAGACAGACAATAACGATAGGTGAAAAAGTGACGGTCTTTAAGGAGAAAAAAATGACCCGACACAAATTAAGTTTATTAACAGTTAGCCTGTTCGCTTTTATTTTCCTGACCTCCGTCAGCTACGCCGGGCCTGGCTGCTGCGGCAAGGCGGCTGACCAGGCCGAAGATGAAAACGCCAAGAGAGCTAAAGAGGCACCGCAATTCACCTTGACCGCCCACGACGGCAATGAAGTGAGCCTTTCGGATTTAGACGGCAAAATTGTGGTTCTCGAATGGTTCAATTACGACTGCCCGTTCGTAAAAGCCCACTACGACAGCGCTTCCACAATGATCGACCTTGCCAATAAATATGCCGACAAGGACGTGGTATGGCTGGCAATCAATAGTACCAATTACGCCACAGGTAACGATAATAAGGCTTTTGCCGATGCGCATTCGCTGCCTTATTTAATCCTCGACGACCACACCGGCACAGTCGGCCGAGCTTACGGCGCAGAGCACACCCCCGAAATTTTCATCATCGACAAAACCGGCGTAATCGCCTACCACGGTGCGATAGATAACGCGCCGCTTGGCAGGCTCAACGAAGGCGAAACAGAGAAAATCAACTACGCCGATAAAGCTTTATCAGAGATGACAACCGGCAAAGAGGTTATAACGCCAAAGACAAAGCCTTACGGCTGCACCGTCAAGTACGCGAAGTGAATTATGGCAGGATGGTGATTATGACAACCCTGAAGTTTATAGTAATTGCATCGGCGGCGATTTTAATCGCCGCCGTATCCTGCCGCAGCAGGGGAGACCCGTCACAAAATCAGGAGGGTAAAATGGAATATAAAGCCGATAAGAGCGACGACCAACTGAAAAAAGAACTCACTGCCGAACAGTACCGGGTGACGCAAAAATGCGGAACCGAACTGCCCTTTACCGGAAAGTATTACAACTTCAAGGGCGAAGGGAAATACGTCTGCGTCGTCTGCGGCGCCGAATTATTCAATTCCGATACCAAATACGATTCCGGCTCCGGCTGGCCCAGCTTCTACCAACCCGCCGATGCCAACAGCGTCGAAGAGCGAGACGATAACAGCCTGCTGATGACCCGCACTGAAATCCGCTGCGCAAATTGCGGCGCACACCTCGGCCACGTATTCAGCGACGGCCCCGCACCAACTGGACTGAGGTACTGCATCAATTCCGCAGCCCTGAAATTCATCGACGCCAACGATACAAATAGCCAACCCGGTCATTGACTTAGCACGTTTTTTGAGCTATCCTGAACCGCTTAAATTCAGCGGCCTGCTTTTGTTCGGCCGCTTGGCGGTTTTAAATTTTGGGATGCTCAAATGTTCA
Source organism: Phycisphaerae bacterium (assembly GCA_041657685.1). GTDB lineage: Bacteria > Planctomycetota > Phycisphaerae > Sedimentisphaerales > Anaerobacaceae > JBBABK01. The sequence continues at coordinate 12,689 of JBBABK010000016.1, forward strand.
AACGAACACATACGTTAGGCAAGCTGCGAATCGAAAATGTCGGCCGGAAAGTTACCCTGGCCGGCTGGGTGCATTCTTATCGCGACCACGGCGGTCTGGTTTTTGTCGACCTTCGTGACCGCTCAGGCCTGTGCCAGCTCGTCTTCAATCCCGACACGCAGCCCGACGCGCATAATAAAGCAAGAACACTTCGCAGCGAATGGGTCATAGCCGTCACCGGCGCCGTCGAGCCGCGCAGCGAAGGTATGGAAAACCCGAAACTGCCGACCGGTCAAATCGAGGTCGCCGTCGAGCAGCTCGAAATTCTCAACACCGCCAGGACCCCGCCTTTTGAAATCGACAACGCCGAAAAAACCGCCGAGGAAACCCGCCTGGCATACCGCTTCGTCGATTTGCGCAGGCCCGAAGTGCAGAAAAGGCTAAGCACAAGATACCGAGTTACAAAAATCGCCCGTGATTATTACGACTCGCTCGGCTTCTGGGATATCGAAACACCGATGCTCGGCAAAAGCACCCCCGAAGGAGCCAGGGATTTTCTCGTCCCGAGCAGACTTGTACGAAATTCTTTTTACGCACTGCCGCAATCGCCGCAGTTATTCAAGCAGATTCTGATGGTCAGCGGCGTCGATAAATATTTTCAGATTGTCCGCTGCTTCCGCGACGAAGACCCGCGCGCCGACAGGCAGGCAGAGTTCACGCAAATCGATGTCGAAATGAGCTTCGTCGATTCCGACGACGTAATAACCGTACACGAAAATCTCATCGCACGAATCTGGAAAGAAATCCTCGGCGTCGAAATCAAAACCCCCATTCGCCGGATGACCTACAGTGAAGCGATTGAATATTACGGCATCGACCGGCCCGACCTGCGCTTCGATATGAAACTGCGAGACATAACCGACATCGCCGCGAAAAGCACCTTTAAGGTCTTCACCGGTACCGTCGAAAACGGCGGTATAGTCAAAGGCCTGTGCGCACCCGGCGGTGGAAAATATTCCCGCAGCGATATCGAAAAAACTCTCACCGCGTTTGTCGGTGATTACGGAGCCAAAGGACTGGCGTGGTTCAAGTGCAAAACCGAAAACGGAAAACTTACACTCGCAAGCAGTATCGCAAAATTTTTCTCGCCCGAACAGCAGGCGCAAATCATCGAAAGATTCGGCGCTAAAGATGACGACCTGCTGCTGTTCGTCGCTGACAAAAAAGACATCGTAAATAAGGCACTGGCCCCGCTTCGCTGCCGTCTCGGCCGCGAGCTGAAATTGTATGACCCTAAAACATTCGAATTTGTATGGGTAACAGATTTTCCGCTGTTCGAGTGGAACGAAGATGAAAAGCGCTATGATTCGCTGCATCACCCGTTTACCGCTCCGGTGCCGGAAGATTTGCTCAAGCTCGAAACCGACCCCGCCAATATCCGCTCGCAGGCGTACGACATTGTCGTCAACGGCTCGGAAATCGGCGGCGGCAGTATCCGTATCCATCAGCCCAAAATTCAAAGCAAGGTTTTCAGTCTTTTGAATATTTCCGACAAACAGGCCAACGACCGCTTCGGTTTTTTCATAAAAGCCCTGGAATACGGCGCGCCTCCGCACGGCGGTATCGCGCTGGGCCTCGACCGGATGATTATGCTGCTCACCGGCACCGACAATATCAGAGACGTAATACCGTTCCCGAAAACTCAAAAAGGCCAGTGCCTGCTTACCGGCGCGCCAAGCGAAGTCGACCAAAAGCAGCTTGACGAGTTGAACCTGCGCACGCAGAAACATCTGCACGCAGTGGAAAATCAGGACAGCCAATAACGCAAATAATCGGCGGATGAGCAAAATGCCAAGAACCGTCACAGTGATATGGCACAGGATACTCGTATTCCTGCATTTGTCACCGCTGTCACTCGCGGAAAAATGCAGGCTCACATTCGGCGGCGCAGTCGTGCTCGTATTAATCCTCGCGCTGCTGATTCCGTACGTCTGGATGGCGCAGCTTACCAAAAACGTGTTTCTAAACGCCGGCCGTTCACGCTCGGATTACCTGCTGACCCGCCATTTCCGCCTCGATACACCCTCGCAGACCGACCTGCCGCCGCTAAGCAGCACAGGTACACCCGTCGACCCGAACGTCAGTGACATAAAATGGCTGCCGTTCATCGGTGCCAATAAAGAAAAACAACTGGCAACTATTAACGAAACCCAGAGAAATCTGATTCAATCTTTAATAGAAAACGACCAGCAGGATGACGTTGTATTTTTCAAGCGCCACGATGTCACTTACAGTGATTACGTCAGGATTTTCAAAGCCGCTAATTCCTGCCTGTCCTGCCATAACCCGCAGGGCCCCGCGCGCCCGTTCGACAGACACGAATTAATCGGCGCAGCGATAATTCGCAGCCCCGCCGACCAGCTCGAATATTCCAGGACGGTGTTGCTCAATTGGGTATGGATTGCCTGCGCTTTTGCCATCGCTCTTGTCGGTGCGATTGTCGCCTTCTACTGGATAACTCAGCGCGTCATTCTCCGCCCGGTCCGCCAGCTTCGAGGCCTCGCCAACAACGTCGCCGAAGGCAATCTCGATATAAGAAGCTCCATAAATACCCGAGACGAATACGAAAGTCTTGCCGAGGCCTTCAACCACATGCTCGACGGCCTGCAAAGCACCCAGCAGAGGCTCCGCGACGCCAATAAACAACTCGACGAAAAAATCGCACAACTTTCCGAACGCAATATCGAGCTTTTCAGGGCTAATAAAATCAAAGGCGAATTCCTCGCCAATATGTCGCACGAATTCAGAACGCCGCTGAACGCCATACTCGGTTTTGCCGAAATACTCCGCGAGAAAGCCGGCAGCGCTTCCGATAAAGAAAAAAGCAAACGATATTCAGAAAACATTATCACCGCAGGCAAAAGCCTCCTCAATATGATTAATGATTTGCTCGACCTCGCCAAAACCGAAGCGGGCAAAATGAAACTGCACATAGACAAGGCTTCCGTCGAAAACATACTCGACGAGCTTGTTGCATCTTTTTCCGTAATGACGCGTTCCAAAAAAATCAAAGTCAGGCTAACCATCGCACCAGACATCCCCGAACTGCGAACCGACATCGGCAAGCTGCGCCAGATTCTTTATAACTTTGTCAGCAACGCGGTCAAATTCACGCCCGAACGAGGCCGAATCGAAATCTCCGCTTCGATGCTCGACGAAAAAACGCTCCGCATCGCAGTAACCGACACCGGCTGCGGCATCGCGGAAAAAGACCAGGAGGCGATATTCGAAAAATTCCGCCAGGCCGACGGTTCGCTCACACGCGGAACTGCCGGCACAGGCCTTGGTCTGGCGCTCAGCAAAGAACTTGCAATCCTCCTCGCCGGCTCGGTCGGTATGACCAGCGAACTAAATAAAGGCTCCACATTCTGGCTTAATATCCCGATTAACCTCGCCCCCGCACCCGACACAGACAACCCCGCATAATAACCCGCCTTCTGTCTTTCGTCTTCTCTTGACCCGCCGACTTTTTTCTCTATAATTAAACCGCGAAAGGCATCAATTATGGAAAAAAGATTTGTCAGGGCGATATTCCCAGGCTCGTTCGACCCTATAACAAACGGGCATCTCGACGTAATAAAACGCG
>JBBABK010000017.1:0-16174 GCA_041657685.1 Phycisphaerae bacterium
TGACCGAATTTGATAAACGTCGGGCCCAACTCCTCAAGTGCCATACGAAATCGTTTGGCTCTGCTGTGCTGACGAATGTTCTCAATAGTCTGTGCGTCGGCCGGGCCTGACCTTCCAACTCGATACCGCTTGCGGATAGTCTCGGCCGCATCTTCCATGCCGTACTTCATTAGCACCGCCACTATATGACGGTAACGGCGAAGGTGCTTCAGCGTGCGCCTGAAATGGAATCTTCCAAATGCCAAGAAGCTTACTCCCCGGCCAGCAGCTTATCAATTTTTTCTTCGAGCCGTTGAAGGTCTTTTTTCGTGGCGAGGTTCAGTTTATCGACGGTTTTTTCCACCTGCTCTGAAACAAGATTTTCGATATCCTTACGCGTCTTATCTGCGGTGTCCATCACCTCTTTGACGAACCCGGCGCGAGCCTGTTTTTCCGCCTGGCCCCGGTCGACGTATTCGTCGAAGATTTTTTCCGCCTTTTCACGAGTCATTGATATCGCCCCAAGCCCTGCCAGCATCAGTTTGTCAAGATTTTCGAACATTTCCATTCTCCCTAAAAATGAGCTGTCTTTTATGCGGAAAACATTCCAGCAATACTGTCTATACTATCTTTTAACTTACTGCGATACAAGAAGCAATATTTACGAGGATGATTCTGCGATGGAAAAAATGGGCGATACTGGATTCGAACCAGTGACCTCACGGGTGTGATCCGTGCGCTCTAACCAGCTGAGCTAATCGCCCGAAACCGGCATTAAAACATACAAGCCGAGCCTTTGTCAAGTTCGGCAATTGCTATCGGTTGAAACCACATTGATTTTGCCGAGTTTGACGCCTTTAGTGCTTAATAGCTTCTCAGCCGTGCTGTTGATTTCGCTGACTCTGCCGCGCAGCGTGATTATTTCCATACAATCGTGTTCGTCCAGATGGATGTGCAGCGAGCTAATTGTCTGCAATAAGTGCGAATGCTGCAGGTCCGTCAGCTTCTGCATCAGCTTCGTTTCGTGATGATTATAAACCATAAAAACTACCGCCACAGCAGTAGCCTTCGGGTCACTTGCCTTTTGCTGACCGAGCTGTTCACGGATTAAATCGCGAATCGCTTCCGACCGGCTCTGATACCCCTTCTTTGCGATTAGTTTATCAAAATCAGCCAACAAATCTTTCTCAAGGGAAACTCCGATTCTTTCTACTTTTTCCATAGCTTGATAACTCGAATTATTTAAATCTGCTTTTGCTTTTTTCCGACAGTGTTTCGTTCAGCGAACCGCTGCGAAACCCGGTCATATCAAGTGTAACAAATTTAAAACCCAACTCCTTAATTTTCTCGACTATTTTCCCCCTTGTTTCCTGCCGCATTACAGTCGGCATATCGTCCGGATGCACTTCGATGCGTGCGACGTCTCCGTGATGACGCACTCGAAATTCCACAAGTCCCAATTCCCGCAGAAATTCCTCCGCATCATCTATCTGCCGCAGATTTTCCTCCGAAATCTCAATCCCGTACGCAATTCGCGAAGCGAGGCAGGGCGACGCGGGAATACCGGCAGTAGGAAGATTCAGTTCTTTACTCAATTGCCTTATATCTTGTTTCGTAAGCTCGGCTTCAATCAGCGGCGAACTTATTTCATAATCAGCCGCGGCTTTATTGCCCGGCCGGTAATCCTTCGTGTCATCGAGATTGTGCCCGCACGCAATCGTATCAAATCTCTTTTCCTTCGCGACTTCTACCAGCTTTTCGAACAAATATCCCTTGCAGTGATAACACCTGTCCGCCAGATTTGCCTTATATGCCGGGTCATCCATTTCTTCGGTTTCGATGGTTATCAATTCGACTCCGATATTATTGGCGAGCGTAACGGCTCTTTCGTATTGGCTGCGCGGCAGCGAAGGTCCTTTTGAAATACACGCCGCGATGTTTTCTTTGCCGATAGTGTCAGCCGCGACCTTCAACAAAAATGTACTGTCCACTCCGCCCGAAAACGAAATCAATAATCGGCCTGTATCGCGAAGTGACTCTTTCAACTTGTCATATTTTTGCTGTAAATTCATTATGCAATTATGACTTTATTATTGTCCCTCGGCCTTGCGATTAATCAGCGTCGCGCTGACAGCCGCTGAAAATCCGTTGTCGATATTAACAACGGTAACGCCCGACGCACAACTATTGAGCATTGTCAAAAGTGCAGCTATCCCGCCGAAATTCGCACCGTACCCGATGCTCGTAGGCACCGCTATAACAGGACAGCTAACCAACCCGCCGACGACGCTCGCAAGCGCGCCTTCCATACCCGCGACAACAATTATTACGTTAGCATCCTGAAACTGTTTGATTTTATCGAACAGCCTGTGAATCCCCGCCACGCCGACGTCACTAATCAGCTCTGTTTTTTGCCCCATCGCCTCACACGTCACCTGCGCTTCGGTAGCTACTGATAAATCAGCGGTGCCGGCTGTCACAATGGGAATTGCTTTTTTCGAAATCGGCAGTTTTTCCTGTTCGAGAAAAATCGTTTTACTCAAATCGTAATATTTTAATCCTTCGTATTTGCCGGTATCGACGAGCGACTGGTAAACATCTTTTTCCGCGCGTGTAGCTAAAACATTATGCCCCTTGTTCGCCTGCGTTTCGAAGATGCTCAAAATCTGTTCGGTCGTCTTGCCGGGACAAAAAATCACTTCCGGCATCCCCTGTCGAATTTGCCTGTGATGGTCGATTTTCGCAAAGCCCAAATCCTCGAACGGCATATGCCGCAGTTTTTCTATCGCCTGCTCGATATCCATCCGGTCGGCTTTGATTTCCGTCAGCAGCTTTTTCAGTTGTTCAGCGTTTATAGTCAGACTCCTGTAATATTCAAGATTTTGACATTATAAACGATTTAGGCCTTCAGATGCAACGTAAACGCGCAGACGGGTTTGATTTAGCGGCAGGGGAAGTTACGAAACAGCTTTGCGGAACTGCCAGGGTACTTCGAGGCCGTGCGTATCCATCAGTTTTTCATCGGACATTATTTGCTCGCAGCTCCCGTCCGCAATTTTTTGACCGCCGTCGATTACGATTGCACGCTCGGCAAACGACGCCGCGAAATTCATATCGCACGTGGCAACTGTCAGCGTCTGGACCAGCCCTTTGAGAATTCCAATTATGGTATTTCGATTCCGCACGTCGAGACTGCTGTTCGGCTCGTCTAATGTAATAATACTCGGCGACATCGATAATATAGTCGCAATAGCAGCCGCCCGTTTTTGGCCGGCGGATAAATGGTGCGGCGGCTTGTCACCAAGCCCGTCAAGGCCTACGGTTTCAAGGGCTTCCTCGACTCGCTTTTTCACTATCCCCGGCTCAAGTTTGAGATTCAGCGGCCCGAACGCGATATCTTCATATATCGTCGGCATAAACAACTGGTCTTCCGGATTTTCCAGACAGCAGCCGATGATTTGCCTGATACGCCTTGCGTTTTTTTTATTCACTTCGATTCCGTCGATTTTTATCTGCCCTGTCCCGCTGACAAAGCCGCCCATCGCGAGCAATAGCGTTGACTTACCCGCTCCGTTAGGCCCCATCAGTACCACTTTTTCGCCGTGCTCAATGGTAAGACTAATATCTTTCAGAGCAGCCGTCCCGTCGGGGTAATTGTACGAATAATTTTTTATTTCAATAGCAGGGGCCATAATGTCCTACATAAACAAAGGTTTTGCGAAAAACTCCAGTACAATCACGCAGCAAATAACTGCCGCTGCGAAAATATAATCCGCTCGTTTGATTTTGAGATGCGATAAATTTCGCCAGTCCTGATTGAAACCGCGCCCCTGCATCGCCGTGCTCACCCTCTCAGCCGAATCGATGCTGCGGATAAACAGGCTGCCTATCATTGCCGAGGCCGTTTTTAATTCCGTTCGAAATCCGAGATACGCAAGCGAACGCGCCCTGCGCGAAAGCAGCATATGCTGGGCCTTATCGATAACCACAAAAATATAACGGTATAAGAAACCAAGCTGCAAGACAAGAATCCGCGGAACTCCCAGTTTTTGCAATCCCGCCAACAAATCGCTGAACCGCGTCGTCGAAACCAGTGCAATCATACACATAATTGTTATTACGAATTTTCCCGTTATGTTTCCGCATCGCAGCCACCCCGCGGTTGTTGTCCACGACCACGGCCCGAATGAAACAGCAACCTGCGTCTTTTCATAAAACGGGCTGGTCAATGCGAGCATTAATATAAACGGGCTTACTAACAGGATTTGTTTGAAAACAAATCGCAGCGGTATTCGACCGAGTACCAAAATCGCAAAGGGACCTACCGCGTACAAGCTGAGCAGCACAATCGAATGTCGCGGCAGCGCAATTACAATAACGGTGAACAGCACTACCGCTATAAATTTAACCCTGCTGTCCAGCCGGTGAATCGGCGAATCCTGGTATGCGAATTTATCGATGTGCGCGTGGTGCAATTTTAACCCGTCAAAAAAACCAGCCAATAAAAATCTAAAACTATTTTAAAAACTCTTACGCATCAGTATGTGATTATATCAGCTTTTTCTTTATCCGGGGATTTCTTCCTGACTATATGCGCAACCAGCCAGATGAACAGCATTGTTAAACCCGCACCCGCCAAACCCGCCAGGCTCGTCCATCCGGCCGCCGATTCGGTTTCTTCCAATGCTGGCTTGCCAAGCCCCGAATTTCTTTTTGAATAATCCGGCATCAGCGAATATTTTTCCTGGAACGCATCCACCTGCTCAATCGCCTTGCCGTCATTGGCGATATAAGATTCGAAATTCTCTGCATCAGGCCGTTCGGCATAACTCCATTCCAGCCCGTCAGGCTTATCGGATGCCAGCAGTGAAAGCCCGGCCGCGACAATAACAGTAACAATCAAAAGTGACGCGATTGTCGCCGGTATACTGAACCGTACTTTGCCCGGCAATGAGCCGCGTATAATATCAGGGCGAACCTGCTGCAGATACCCCAGCACCGCCGCGGTGATAACTCCCTCGATAGTGCCGACAATCGCGTGAACGCCCAGCATCGTCCACATAAAAGTTGCAAGCGGAACCATCAGCACGCCCGACAGCGCCGCCTCGATCGGAACAAGAGCCGCTCCGAGTTCCAAAGCGACAATGCACGCAACAACCGCGCCGACGTACGTCCTCCACGCCTGCGAGGAATTGCTTTTGACCGCGTTGTAAATATAGTAACCGGCATAGCACGGCACTATGCCCATATTTATGATATTGCAGCCCAGCGCCAGCAAACCGCCGTCTTGAAATATCAGACACTGAATAATAACCACCGACGATATCACGATAGTACCAAGCGTCGGCCCAAGCACAATCGCCAGCAGCACCGCCCCGACAAGATGTCCGCTGGTGCCCGGCATAGCGGGCAGCCTGAAGTTGACCATCTGTGCGGCAAACACGAACGCCCCCATAATTCCCATCAGGGCGAATTGTTGGCTGCTGATAATTTTTCGCATCTTCCTGCAGACAAAACCCAATGCGCCGCCGGCAATTGCTAATGTCGCCCCCGCGACAGGTACCGAAAGTAATTCATTGGCCATATGCATTTGAAATCTCCTTGGCAAATTATACTTTATATTTTCGCGTCGGTTTAGAAAATAAACTGCACCCTAACTCCAAGAACAACCGCGTCGCTGACTGTTTCGTTACCGCCCGGGTTCATAACGTATTGAATCGACGGTGAAATATTCAAATATTCCGTAACAGCCGCGTTGTAAAACATCTCCATAGCCGCTTCATAATCGTCGGTATAAGTCACGTTAGCCGAATCACTGAACGTGCCGTGTGCGTATCCGAAACCGAGCACGTCATCATCTCGCCCTTCGAAAATCCCCTGATATGAAAATCCGAAACTCCAGAAATTGGTGATGTCGTTTCGCCTGCCGTCCGCGTAACCGTATCGCAGAAATGTCCCCAACCCCTGCCAATCCTCCGGGTCGTCGTTTTCCTTGGCCAGCATCTGGTCGCAGCTTATGTACAAACCCGCATCGTCTCTTTCGTATACACCGGCCGCGTCCCTGTCGCTGTTCGCTTTGGGTTGCGGGTCGTACCACATACCGATTCGATAAGCGCCCTGCAACGGCCCGTTTGCGGAATTCAAATGCGGCGTGATGCCCGTCTCGACGATGTAGAAAAAGTAATCTTCGCCGCCGAAGGTAGTTCTAAAACCCGTTTCTCTCCCGTCTGCTTGCGCGTCCTGCACCCCGCCCGATATATACCAGAAATCATCGGGACTGTAATGCACGACAACCGCCAGCCCGTAATCCGGAAACGGAATCGTCGGGTTATTAACAAGCGCGCCGTTCAGAAACTGTGACGTCTCGTCATTTGCGAACAGACTGCCGTCGAACGAAACCGGACAGCCCCTGCATTCGAACCCGCCGGTCAAATCGATTTTACCCATCCGCAGCAGCAGCTTACCGTCCCAGAAAGAATGTTGATACCAGAACTCGACCAGGTCCAGCGACCGCCTCGATGCGCCATCTGCGTTAACTCCAAATGCGCTGCCGACAGCGGGTTCATCTATGCCGCCGCTCTTCGAAAGCGAACCCTCGCCGTGCAGGAAAAAATATCCGCCTTCGAATCCGAGTATCCTTTTTGATTCGACCGACAGTTCGAGGTCATAACTTCCGCTTAATCTTCCCGCTTTACGATGTGTGCTAAGTCCCCCGCGTACATTCTGCTGATATATGCCGGTAAATCCCGCGACGAATTCGATTCCGTCATCGGCGAGAAGGTCCCTTTGCTCCATCAGCGATTCGAAGTGATTTCTCCTGCTCATGTTTGGCTCTGTTTCCGCCGCCGCAAATACACTCGAAACCAAAGTCATAATCATTGTCACTATTACCGCCTTGCTGCCCATCGTTCTTCTCCGAATAAAGTAAAAAATCTGCGCATAAGAATAATAAATTAGTGTTACGACAGCAACCCAAATCTTGACAAAAGTTAAGAAATTTCTTATCAGTACCTGTTGCAAGCGAATTTAATTAAAAGGTCTTATGATGAACCAAAAACCGTTTGTGCTGGATTTGAACGATGAACGCGCCTTTCAAAGGCTCCTCGATGATAAAACCCAATCCTGCGGAATGAAGGCAGGCAGGGTATATCTGAATCCCGGCGATAGCTGCGGCCAACACAGCACAAACCAGCGCGAAGAACTGCTTGTGTTTCTGGCAGGCTCCGGCAGGGCGCTCATAGAAGGCAGTGACGCTTTCGACGTCAGCGTCGGCAAAATTGTATATATCCCCCCGCGTACGCTTCATAATGTCGAAAACACCGGCTCCGAGCCGCTCATATATGTCTATTGCGTCGCACCGGCAGGGCAATAGGGCGATTATCTGCTCGTGACATATACCGCCTGCTCGGCGAACAGATTCGGCGAGAATTTGACCGCTCCCGCTCGATATTCTTTCAGCGGTATCCGTCTGTGTATTGTTACGCCAAGCTCCCTGCAAAATCTCTCGAAGTCAGTAAGTGACATAAAATGAATGTTTGGCGAATCATACCAGCCGTAAGGCAGCTCGTTTGTAACTGGTGCTTTGCCTTTTATTGCCAACTGCAGCCTGCATCGCCAGTGCGCGAAATTCGGGAAACTCACTATCACTTTTTTGCCGACGCGAAGCGCTTCTTCGAAAACTTTTTTTGGTTCTTTGAGAGTTTGCAGCGTCTGTGAAAGTATAATCACGTCAAGGCTCTTGTCCGCATACGGAGCCAGTCCTCTTTCAATATCATATTGAATCACAGGCAGCGACCTGCATACGCAGTCAAGGATATATTCGTATGCCAGGTCGATGCCTTCACCCCTGATTTTTTTATCTTCCGTCAGTCGCGCCAGCAATTCGCCGTCGCCGCAGCCGACATCCAGCACGCTGCATCCCGGCTCTATCAACTCTTCTATCAGTGCATAATCAACTCTGGTTTTCCATTCTGCACCGCTGTCCTCACGTCCCGAGCACCTGCACTTTAAATCCGGCTGATAAGTCGCTTTGAGAAAACAGCTTATGAGCTTGCCGAGCTTGTCCGGCTCCAGCAGAAACGCGTCGTGCCCATACGCCGATTCGATGTTGGTATAGCTTACGTCTTTTCGATTCGCGGTCAGCGCATTTACAATTTGCTCCGATTGTGCCGGCGTGAACAGCCAGTCACTGCTGAAGCTGACTACCAAAAATCTCGCTCGCGTATTTGCAAAGGCGTTATTCAAACCATTGTACTCTTTGCCGAGGTCGAAATAGTCACCTGCCTTTGTAATATAAAGATAACTGTTCGCGTCGAACCGCTCGACAAACGTATGGCCTTTATAATCGAGGTACGTTTCCACCTCGAACTCCGGGTCGAGGTCATAGCTGTAATCCTCTGCGCTGCGAAGCCGCCGCCCGAACTTATCACGCATACCCTCTTCCGATAGATATGTAATATGCCCGACCATCCGCGCGATGCCGAGTCCCTGTTTAGGCCACGGGCCGTTATGATATTGTCCGTTTGCAAAATTGCCGTCCGCCAATATCGCGTTCCTGCCGACCGTGTCGAAAGCTATCGACTGTGCGCTGAGGTGACTCGTTGTCGCGATTGGTATCGCGGCCCTGACAAATTCCGGATAGTCAATCGTCCACTGCAAAACCTGCATCCCGCCGATTGAGCCGCCGATTACCGCAAGGAGCTGCTTAATGCCCAGTTTGTCCACCAGCAGTTTTTGCACCTTCACCATATCAGCGATTGTAATTATTGGAAAGTCCAGGCCATAAGGCTTATTCGTTGCCGGATTAATCGACGAAGGCCCCGTTGTACCCGAACAGCCGCCGAGAAAATTCGAGCAGACCACGAAATATTTATCCGTATCGATTGCCTTGCCCGGCCCGACCATCGAATCCCACCAGCCTGTTTTTTCGTCGTCAGGGCTGTTTTTTCCCGCCACGTGTGCGTTGCCGCTCAAAGCGTGACAAATCAAAATCGCGTTATCCCCTGCCTCGTTAAGCCGCCCGTACGTCTCGTATGCCGCGTCTATAGGCCCCAGACTCCTGCCGCACGCCAGCAGCAGGGGACTTTCAGCTTCGACCAGCCGAAGCGTCTGCGTCTGGACGACACCAACCGAATTGTCATTTTTATCAGCCATAACAGGATATTAGTATATATCTCAGCCTTTATTCTTGCAAAGCCTAATGCCGTCACCTGCCGCCGGTGACGGGTACTGACGCAAAAATAAAAATAAGTCACCGAAAAAACTTGACAATATCCACGGTGAACAAATACACTGTTTGGACGGTAGTATCAAATAAACTTTAAGGGAGGCCCGAAAGGGCTGGGAGCAAAGAAAAATGGCAAAGAGGAAAAAGACTGCGCGAAAAAAATCCGCCAGAGGCTCGTGGAATGCAAAAGACCTCAGCATCTTAACGAAACAATTCCCCAACAAGCCCACGGCCGAAATTGCAAAAATGGTTCATCGAAAGACGGACGCCGTAAAGAAAAAAGCGTCGCGTATGGGCCTGAAAAAGAACAAACGATATCTCAAATCAATCGGCCGCGGTTAATCGCCGCCAAGTTCTTTTTCAATAATCGCGACATACTCATTCAGCCTGCGTGACAGGACGTCGCTGAGTTCGCGCCCGTGTTCCACTTTCTGCGGCTCTATGCCGAATATGATTATTTCCTCGGGACACTGGTTTAACCGCCGCGCCATTTCGATAACCTTCATCACGTCCACCTCGTGAAGCGAAAAATGCGCAAGTTTTTTTACGCTTTGCGCCTGCTCCGGCGTAAACCGTTTTATCTTCCCCGGCTCCGTCCCCATAATAGCGCAGTCGATGATAATCACTTTTTTCCGCTCTGCCATTATGTGCAGCAGGTTTATCCCGCCGCAACCCGCCTCGATAAATTCAACGCCTGGATATTTCGCCTGCCCTTTGGAAAGAACCTCCGCGATGACACAGCCGATACCCTCATCGGCCATTATCGTATTGCCTAATCCAACTACCGCGATTTCGTTTTTCATTTTTTCATTATACCCGCAAAGAGGAAAAAAGTTAGGTTTCTCTTTTATATTTAGCCCCCGCGTCTTGGTTTGGTACAAACCAGCGGGGGTTGTTTATTTTTGGTTTAGCCCACGCCGCACAGGCGTGGGTCGTTGTTTAGCAGTCGCCGGAACGGCGACTTTTTTTATGTGCCGGGGGTTCTTTAGTTTTTAATTTAGCCCCCTAATTTTCACTCACCGTAGTCCCGACACATCGGGACGAAGGCGGGTATTAGGGGGTTACTTGGTTTAGCCCCGTCGCTCGCGACGGGGGGTTCTTCGTGCACCTTCGCGGTGAATTTTTTATCAACACTGATTACGCATTAACGCCGACATTATGAAACAACGGACCAAGAGACGAAAAGTACAATGTCCCCTTTTTCCTTCAAATGAATGTCGGAACTCACTGCTCTTTTTGTAATCTATATAAATTTATTTTGTCTTATGGAAGGTTATACAAAGTCCAGCACAAGTGAAAGATACAAGCGACCATTGCAGAAGCAGCTTCATAATGTCAAGGTCATAATAAACTTTTCCTTTAGTGCCTGTAATATCAAGAGCCGGTTGGGATATTACGAAAGAATATTTGCAGTTTATTCCACCTGATATCTTAGTGTTAGCATCATTAAAACTTACATTCAATCGCCAAGGTGGGAAAAGGCCCATTAAGATTATAACCATAACAGCAATTTGAAGAACGATTTTTTGCCTTTTATTCATAAGCGTGCATATTAGTTAATAAAACAGTCAGAATCAATCAAAATACAGGATATAATTGAAGGACATTTTTTCACTTGTGCGGGAATAATCTCACATTGACAGAAAAGCAAGTTTGACGCTAAAATGGTGTCCAGAGAGTAGGGTGGCCGCCTACTTGTGTTCAGACTACCTCGAAAAAGACAGGTGCAAAATGGCGAATCCAATTATTTTCAGTAAAAACAGCCAGCTACTTCCATTTATACGGCAGAAGGTGGATAAGTTGCGAAAAACCATCATAAGCGACAAATTGACACCTTGGAGATGGTTTAATTCTCGCGGGATTGAAATAACCAATTTTTACGGGAAAACTATTTGTCAAAAGGGAACAGTTTATGGAGAGAGTACAGTATCAGTGATTTTCCATTTTATAGTTCCTTTTTTGGAGGATGCGATTGTAAAGACTCTATATGAAACACTTGAAATCTGTCGCGTCAGAGGATTGGAGCCAGAAGAACCTTACATTAGAGAATCTGCTATGGTTTTATCTGGCCATTTGCTCCACCCAATATACGATGAAATAGTAGATATAGACCGACATCTTAGAGGTAAGGGTGACCCGAAGAGTGTAGGACGCAGGGACGTAACTGATGAAATAACTCAAATGGATAATTTTCTATACAAAACTCAAGATGAAATGGTTAGGGGTATAGAAGAAAGCGGGATGCTGAAAACACAACAGCCGATCGACAAGGCGGTGGATGAAACAAAAACAACGCCGGAAACGGATGCCAAACTTATTTACCAAGCAGAAGCATCGCAACTTTATAATATCCCTAAGTCAACTCTTTCAAAGGCCGCCAAAAAAAGTCCGGGGGAGGTGGGTTATCTATGGTCAGGCCATAAAGGAAAGCGAATATTTTATCGAAAGAAAGATGTTGAGAAACTTGCTCGCAGCCGCGCAAAGCTGGGTTAAATTAACTATTGAGTTTCTCTACATGTTCACGGTTGAGACATTTGTTGCTCATAACTTCCGTAATACTAAGCATTAACACATCTCACTCGTACACAGATGAGTTTCCAAAGCTTTCATTCGATAAAATCACAAAAAAACTTTGGAGACTCTAAAATGAAAATCATAATAAAACTGACTTCTATAAAAAGGCAAAAAATCCGCCGTTCAAAAATAGCTTTGGTAAAAGGCTGGCTTAAATATTTGACCGAACAGTTCATCAAAAGTTTTTGGGAAGTATTTTTTGAGAAGTATAGTAAGTGAAACTCTTTTAAATTTCTCTGTGTCCTCTCCCGATAAAAAACATCGGGACAAGTTAAGCTCTCTGTGGCCAAAACAATCTTGTTAATCTTGTTATCCTGTCAAAATTAATCTGTGTTATCTGTGTCCATCTGTGGCTCAAAATTAATCAGTCAAATCAATAAAATCAGCGTAATTAGTGTTGATAAAAAATTCACCACAAAGAACACGAAGAAACACGAAGTTAATTTATAGAATCCGTATAATTTGCGCTTAAAAATTCTCTGCGGCCTTTGCGGTCTCCGCGGTGAAATATATCCTGTCTAAAAACAGTGTAAATCCGTGTTAATCCGCGTCTAAATAAGTCTGCGAAATCCGCGGAATCAGCGTCTAAAAAAATTTGTTAAAAAACCCGCCGTGAACCGGCGGGCTAAATATAATCTGTGATAATCTGTGAAATCTGTGGCTAATAAATCCTGTCTATCCTGGTTATCCTGTCTAAAAATTTCTCTGCGCTCTCCGCGTGCTCTGCGGTGAGATTACACGAAGTCCACGTTTAGCATATGCGTCGAGCAGCTTATGCACGGGTCATAGGAGCGCACCAGCATTTCCATCTTCTGCCTGACCGCGTCCTGGCCCTCGTCGATAATTTCCGGCACGAGTTTTTCAAAATCTTTCTGGATATTCGCGTGATTCTGATTTGTCGGTATGCAAATATCGCCGCCGACGCATCTGCCCTTGCTGTCGAACTCGTAAGAATGGAACAGTATGCCGCGAGGGGCCTCGACGCATCCGGAGCCTTTGCCCGCTTTGCCGCTCGTTTTAATTTTTTCCTCTTTCAGGCCCGCCGTCAGCAGTTCGTCAATCATCCCGATACTTGTCTCGACCACGTGCACGCACTCGACAAGCTGCGCAATCGTGTTCATATACGGATTGCAGCAGCCCTTCGCCAAACCGACTTTTTTGGCGATGACTTTTGCAGTATCGCTGAGCAGCTCGGCATTGTTATTGAATCTCGCCAATGCGCCCACCGCGTACGAACTGCGGTTCCATTTGCACCACTTCGCCGTCGATTGCGCCACGACGTACTCGTTCGCCACGCTCGTCCAGTCGCTAATCGGCACAACCTTGCCCTTGCTGTCCGTCGATGTAATGCCGCCGTGATAAAACGTATATGTCGGCGGATTGGTCTGCTTGAGCGATACGTATTCGGTATCACGCTCGAACGCCGGGATATTTCCCGCAACAGTCAATACTACGTCAGCAATCGCGCCCAAATCTTTCAACGTGTTTTTCAGTGTTTTTTGAAGGTCTTTTAATTGCTGTTCGGTCGGATTTTTCGTCAGTCCGCCCGGCTTCAATGTCACCGGGTGAGTCGTCCGCCCGGCCAGTAAATCCGACCATTCGTTGGCAACCCTGTGCGCGCGAACAATCGTCAGCACCGCGTCCGTCGCCTTGGGAACCAGCGGCACAACCGACGGAGCGCCGAAGAAATCCGGCACAGCTAAGTAGCCGATATGCAGAACGTGGCTTTGAAGTTGTTCGGAATAATGCATCAGGATTCGCAGTTTATCCGCCTGCTCCGACACCTCGATGCCGAGCGCGTCTTCGACCGCTTTTGTCGCCGCCAGCGAATGTGTAATCGAACAAATCCCGCAGATTCTGCTGACCACCGTCTGGATATCTTCGTAGTTCAGCCCGCGAACCATCGCTTCGAAAAAGCGGGGGGCCTCTGGAACCTGCCACTCGCATTTTTCGATTTTGCCGTTCTTGGCGTTAACAACTATATTACCGTGCCCTTCGACACGCGTTATGTGCTTAACGTTAATATTCAAATCTTTACTCATTTGTAGGACCCTGGCAACTGCCGAAAAGAACCATCTTTTGTTTTAGTTCGTCGATATTCAATCCGTATTTTTCAATCACGTCCTTAGCCGCGTTGACATTCGGCTCATCTATATAGCCGCGACACCCGAAGCACCGAAATCCGTTCGACGGACACCTCGCTCCGCAGCCCGCGCGAATAATCGGCCCAAGACAAACTTGGCCATACTCCCACAGGCACGGATTGCCCTTCGCCTTGCATTCCACGCAGACCGGCCATTCCGGAATCTCAGGCTTTTTGCCCAGCAGCAGCGACCGGATGATATACGTAAATTCCTTACGGTCAATCGGACAGCCGTGAACCATATAATCCACTTCGACTACCTCACCGACCGCCTTGGTCATCGCCGTTTCAAGGTGCGGCATACTCGCCGCGTCACCGTAAACACATTTTTTGACCTCATCGAGGTCGAACCTGTTTTTCAGCTTATTAATTCCGCCGATTGTCGCGCACGCACCCAGTGCGATGAGAATCTTCGCCCGGCTGCGGATAATCTGCAATCGCTGCTCATCCTCCGGCCGCGTTATCGAGCCTTCGATTATCGCGATGTCATATTCATGGCTCTGCTCGCTCATCGCCTCGCGCCATTCCACCACGTCCACCGCGCCAATCAGGTCCAGCAGCTCCTCTTCCAGATTCACAATCTGGAGCTGACACCCTTCGCAGCACGCAAAATCAAATATCGCCACTCTCGGTTTACTCATTTATATCGCCTCCGGCGCCACGCCCAGGTCCGAATACCTAAACACCGGCCCGTCAATACACGCGTAATATTTATTTATCTGGCAGTGACCGCACTTGCCTACGCCGCATTTCATTTTTCGTTCGAGGTTGAGGTAGATGTTTTCCTTCGGGACGTTTTCCTCGGCCAGCGACATCAGTACGAACTTGTACATAATGGGCGGGCCGCAGACGAATACCTGCGCACTCTGCAATTCAAATTCGATTTTCGGTATCAGCGTGGTAACCACGCCGACGTTGCCGTTCCAGCAGTCGTGCGCCTCGTCGATTGTTTCCATAAAATGAACATCATCGCGGGCGAGCCACTGCTCCATCTCCGACTGGAAGAACCGCTGAGCGTAACACTTTGTGCCCATCAGGATTGTGACGTCGCCGTAATCGGCGCGGTTGTCCAGTACGTAATTTATAAACGAACGCTGCGGAACCAAACCAATACCGCCGCAGATAAATACGAGGTTTTTGCCTTTGGCATCTTCGACGGGATATGTGCCTTTGCCAAGCGGGCCGCGGATGCCGATTTTGTCGCCAGCTTTTAATTTGTGAACGGCTTTGGTCACGTTGCCGATTCTGCGAATTACCAGCTCGATGCCGTCGGTCTGCGTGGGCGACGATGAAATGGTAATCGGGGCCTCGCCGATGCCCGCCAGCGACACCTCGACGAACTGGCCGGGGATGAAATCGAATTGGCCGTCGTCCATCGTGAACCGCACGTACATCTCGGTATCGTTCATCAGGTGCATCTTCCGAATCGTCGCGGTCTGCGGCAGATAAATATCTTTTTCAGTCGAACAGCATTCGCACATTACAGTTGTCCTTATTGATTTAACTCAAAACTCAAAACTATTTATTATCCTATTCCCAAATCGTCTACCAGCCGGTTATAAACGCTCACCGGGTTTGCAATATCCGGCAGGCACGCCGCGATGCACCGGCCGCAGCCGACGCAGGCCGGTCCGCTGTCGATTTTTTCGGGAACGTATTTTGCTTTTCGATACAGCCTATGGCGGAACCTGTCGGCCCGGTTCTTTCTGAAATCGTGATTGCCCGCGACCTTGGCGAAACCGTCGAGCATACAGCCGTCCCACGCCCGGCATCTGCTGCCGGTCTTCATATCCCAGTTCACGTCGTCCTGCACGTTGAAGCAGTAGCAGGTCGGGCAGACCTGGTTGCACGAGCCGCACGCAAAACAGGTCTTGGCCCGCTCTTCCCAGACGGGATGATTGTATGCCTTTTCCAGAAGGGCCGGCAGATACGACGAGGGGCATTTAAGCTGATGTTTCTTTAGTTGTTTTTTATTGTTTTCCTGCACCTGCGCGCGCTTTGCGATATCATTTTTATTCGCATCGACGGCCTTTGCGTTGGCGAGCAGTTTTTCACCTTTTTCGGTCGCGGCCTCGGCCACGTATGAATCACCAATATCGGTAAGCAGTAGGTCGAAGCCTTCCTTGACAACGGCCGCTCCCATTTCAGCGGCGAACACATTCTTCGAAGGCGTCACCACGTCGAGCGCGATGATTGTCGCGTTGGCCCGGCGGGTGAAATAATGCTTGTCGCAGTTGTCCTGGCAGAATAAT
>JBBABK010000018.1:0-15966 GCA_041657685.1 Phycisphaerae bacterium
CTACGAACACATTGCTGTGCTAGGCGCGGGCTATAAGTTCGACGCTTAGCTTTACGCCCTGATTAGCGTCAATAATAACCTCGATTTGGTTTATGCTGCTGAAAAATCTGGGCAGTTTCGAGGTTTTTTCTTCGGCGTGGGCCTTTAAGGCATCTGTAATCTCAATGTGTTTGCCGGTGATAGTAAAAATCAATGTATGTCTCCTTAAAGCCTGTACGTTTTAGTTGCGTTTTTTTTATCTCGCCTAATCAGCCGAAATATTAATTGTCTTTTTCGGCTTCGGGTTCTTCCTGCGGCTGTACCGTGCCGAACTCCTTTATTGTTTCGAGTTTTGTCGAAGGCGTAATTACACCTGCGCTTATTGTAAATCTCATTGCTTCTTCAACGGTTATATCCAAATCAATGGTTTCTTTTTCCGGAACCATAATTACAAAACCTGTAAACGGCGTTGGTGAGGTCGGTATCAGAATGGTGAGGAAAGTTTTCCTGAAATTGCCGACCAGCCGGGGCAGTCCTTCTCCGGTTACCAGCCCGATGGACCATATCCCTTTGCGGGGGTATTCGACACCGACGACTCGCAGAAAAAGTTTTTCGGCCTTGTTCTGCACGAGCAGAAAATCCGTAATCTGCTTGATGTAGGGATATACTCTCCGGAGGAACGGAGCGTTCATAATTAATTTTTCGATGTATTTCCAAAGGCCGCGTCCCACTACGCTGGCGAGAATCATTCCGATAATGCAAACAGCAAAAAGCGCGATTATAAAACCGGCGATGGAGCCCCATCCACTGACCCAGAAACCTTCCCATATTTGGCGGGCGGCATCATTGTTCCAGTCGAGGCCTTTTGCTTTCATTGTAAGCCAGACGAGGGCCCTGTTGATATGGACGCTGATGTTACTTTGTATGAAGGTAAAGCCCCAGATAAATATCCATATAGTCAGAATGGTCGGCAGCAGGACCGCCAGGCCACGCAGGAAATAACTTTTGAAACCACTTGTCAGAGACATATTTTTAACAACATTCCTTTGCTGCTAAGTATTTATAAAAAAACCACTTAGAGGCTTTGACGGCTGCGTATACGGCGCGCAAACCAAGCCCGATTCGAATGTTGATAGGTTAACTTGGCGGGAGATTTTCGTCAATAGAAAAGTCCTTGGGCAGATGCGCCCCGGACATATGTATTATCACGCCCGGCAGTGAGCCGAAAAGCCATAGAGCGCGGTGGAATAACGCCAGTGCGGCTACCGGCTCGATTTTATCACCCATAGCCACAAAACTTGCTATGAGAAAACCTTCCCAGACGCCGATACCGCCGACGCTGACGGGAATTGCGCCGATAATCCAGGCAATCGGGAAAAACACGAAATAATATTTAGCCGGGGTTTCCATCCCAAGCCCCCTGCCGACAAAATACAGGCCGACGATGAAAATGCCCTGGCAGGCGAAACTGATAAGCAACGCAAAAACAAGCGCGAGCTTGTTGCGATAATATACCATCAGCGATTTATGAACCTTGCCGACCACGCCGAGCAAGCGGGAGTAAACCAGATGCAGCGCGTGACGTAGAATTGCCCTGCCCTTTTTGGTCGCGAGCATTACCAAAAGAGCCAGCACTAAAACACCAACTATAATAGCGAGTACCCACCAGTATTCGGTTATTTTTGCTAAAAATGATTGCTCGGCCGGTTGATTTCCTGGCTCTTTTAAATCGGTTGCTTCGGCCGGTATGAACCAGTACGAAATCACCCCCATCAGTATCATCGCGCTGATTCCTACAAGCCGGTCGACAAAGACGCTGGTGACGGCTTCGACTTTTTTATCGGTGTGATTAGTGACATACCACGCGCGGAGCAGGTCACCCCCGACGGCGCTCGGCAGACAGTTATTATAAAAAATTCCGAGAAAATGGAGTTTAAAGGCGGGCCAAAAACCAATATCGATTGACTGCACCCGCAGCAGATAGTACCACCGGGAAACAAACAGTACCTGATTTGCCATCCAGCCCGCAAGGCCTGCCAGTAAAGCCCAGATACTGAGCTGCATCAGCAAACCGCCGACGCTGGAAAAATCAACATTGCGAAATGCAAGATATAACGCCCCGCCCGCAACGGCAAAACGAAGCGTGTAGGAAATGACTTTACCCTTTTTAGATTTACTCAAGCCCGACCGCCTAATCAAAAAAGATTGTTTTTGTAAATGATAGCCGTTAAACTGTTTTTTTGCAAAGAAATTCAGGTACCAATACGGAGACAATCAGGTGTCGGCTGAAAACAAGGCAATTGAAGAAGGCAACGAATTACGGCCAAAATTCGATGATAAGGGTTTGATAACGGCTGTCGCGCAGGACGCCAAGACGGGTCAAATCCTGATGGTCGCGTATATGAACGAAGAATCGCTCAAGCTAACCATTGCAACCGGAATTGCAACTTATTACAGCAGGTCGAGAAAAAAGCTGTGGAAAAAGGGAGAGCAATCGGGACACATTCAAAAGGTCGAACAAATCCTTATCGACTGCGACCAGGACTGCATCGTGCTAAAAGTTTCGGTCGATGCTGGGCAGTGTCACGTAGGGTATCAATCGTGTTTTTATCGCGCTATTGACGGAAAAGGCAGCACTCTGAAATTCATCTCCCAAAAGGTTTACAACCCCAACGAAACATACAAAAAATAAGTATTTTCTTATACTAAAAACAGCATTTCAACCGTCGTATAAGTGACGAATCGGTTCGATTTATTCGGATTGGCCAATGTTGGAAGATGCGCTGCTGAGAGCCAGGTTTAATCGCGGGCACAGGGACGTGCTGCCGCGAATATATGAGAAATACAAGCACGAGCTTGTGACCCTGGCGGCTGCTCTTTTATATGACAAGTCAAAAGCCCAGGATGCTGTTCACGATGTTTTTATTGCGCTGCTCGACACGAAACGGCAGTTGAAAATCAGGCATACGCTCAAAGGTTATCTTGCCACGGCGGTTGCAAACGCGGCACGGAGCAGCAACCGGGCGTATGTTCGAGCAGTTCAAAACGAATCATCGGGACAATTTTCTGATGAATTGACTCGGCCGGACACGCAGGCTGCATCCGATGAAATGAAGGGACATTTATTGAAGGCGCTTGCGGAGCTGCCGTACGAACAGCGTGAGGTTATAATGCTCAGGATTTTTTCGGGGCTGAAGTTCAGGACGATTGCTAAATCGCAAAATGTATTGCTTAACACCGTCCAAGGCAGATACCGATACGGACTCGAAAAACTGCGAGCGATATTGAATGAAACCACGAATGAACACAAGTGAACACGAAAATGAAAAACATAAAAAAACAAATAAAAGAACTGAAAATTAACGCAAGTGCCGAGCTTGATGAGCGCGTTAATGAAAAGTTCGTACAGGCACTTGGACACAAAAAACCGGCGGTTATCCGGAAAATTATGCAAAGCAGATTAATCAGATACGCCGCGGCGGCCGGGATTATTGGTGCAATATGGCTCATCACACAGCATAAAGAAGAGCTTCCGCAGCCTAAAGCAACACAACCGGCAGTCGTATCAGAATCCCAAAACCCTGCTGATATGGTAAGCATTTTTTCCCTGAATAAGGCCTTTCGCGACGGCGGCCTCGAAGCTGTAGAAAAACGACTTGAAAAAGCAGATGAAGCCGGGCCGAAACCAAAACAGTGCTTATCCGTCGATGAAATGATTTGCGAATTATATGGATGTTAAAATTTGGAAAGGAAAGTAATTATGAAAACCTTCAATAGCAATAAAGTCATTTTCGTCATAATTACGTTTTTTGCGATTTCGGGCTTAATCTATGCTTATCCGCCTGATAACGCTGCGGTTTTGTATTACAAGGCGGCGACGTTTTACGAGCCTGACGGTAAAATATCGAAAATGCTGAATGATTTACGCAGCGGAAACATCGAACCTAATGAGGCGATAAGAAATTATGTTAATGAAAATCGCTTTGTAATCGATACGGTCCTCGATGCCGCCGAGGTGAAAAATTGCGACTGGGGGATTGATTATTCACAGGGGTTCGAGACTAAAATTCCACAACTGGCGAGTTTTAGGAATATAGCGTACCTGATTGACGCAGACGCGATAATCCTTTCCAAAGATGGAAACTATAAGGCTGCGCTGGAGCGATGTATGAGCCTTAGCAAAATGGCACGGCATATAAACGACCGCGTACTGGTCAGCTATCTTGTCGGTATCGCGATTCAGGGGATGGCGAACGGCTGCATCGCACAAATAATGGGGGATATGCCGCAGGATACTGAAACCCTCACCTGGCTGAAAGACCGCCTGGTAGAAATTGACAGCATACCGTTTTCAGTTAAGCCGGCGCTGCTGCAGGAGCGTGACGTTGTACTGACCACTTTTACGTTCGAAAACAAGGCGGATATAGTGAATATGTTTATGCTTGAGGAGGAGGATGAATTTATAAAGGAGAGTTTTCTTAACGCTGATTCCGCTTTGTTCGAGCGAAGCAGAAAGTACTTCAGGGATTTCTACTCAGAAATCATCGAAGCTTTCGATATGCCCTATTTGCAGGGACAGGCAGTGATGACTGATTTATTCGATGAGATGTTCAAAGACGCGAACAATCCCGATACGATTCTAACAAGGTTTCTTATGCCCGCTGTCGGAAAAGTTTTCGCTCTGTCCAAACGCATTAAGACGCACGACAACGCGATAATGGCGGCTATTGAAATCTATATGATAAAAGCAAAAACGGGCAAACTTCCGGAAACACTGCCGGCAGGACTGCCGGGGGACTTGTTCAGCGACAAAAATTTTGAATACCAGATAACGGATAAGGGTTTTACACTCCGCTGCCGGGGCAAAGATATGACCAATGACGAAGTGTATGAATATAAATTCGGCGTTAAAAAGTAAAAAACATTTCGATTTTAAACAAGCCGGGACAACAAATTGTTCCGGCTTTTTTTAAAAATTCATAATTATTTTATACGGAAAAGGCCTGTTAAATCGTGATATAATTGAGTGATATCATTCAATAAAAGCGGAAAGATCCGTAAAATGATAGAAGATGAGCTGCTTAAATACCGGTTCAAACACGGTAGCAGCGATGCGCTTGCCCGAATCTATCAGAAATACGGCGATTACCTGTTGAGCCTCGGTATTGCTCTTTTAAATGATGTAAATTCGGCGGAAGATGTTCTGCAGGACGTTTTCGTGCGATTCGCGAGTTCCGCTAAGACGTTCAGGATTCGCGGCAATTTGAAAAGTTATCTTGCGACCTGCGTGGTCAACCGCTGCCGGGATGAAATACGAGCTAAAAAGCATAAGCCGGTCCAATTTGCCGATGCTGAACCGCAGGATTCTACCGATGAGAATCCCTACAACCGGGTATTATGCACAGAGCAGTCCAGGCAGGTCGGCGAGGCTCTTTCGAAACTTCCTTATGAGCAAAGAGAAGTGATTGTGCTGCGGCTCCAGTCGGACTTGAGATTTACGAAAATCGCCAAACTTCAGCAAGCTTGCGCGAATACGGTTAGGGGGCGCTATCGTTACGGAATTGAAAAACTGCGGTCCCTTTTGGACGGAGAGATTGAAAAATGAAGCCTTCGAATAACATAGAAGTAATTGTCAGAAAGATGCACTTCGGCGGCAATGAAGAATTGCACGAACGATTACTGGCCAACATATTAAAAGCATATCGGGACAGCAAGTCCATCAAGGCCGAGCATCACCCGATTGGATGGAGAACAATTATGGAAAGCAGAATAACAAAATTCGCGACGGCGGCGGTGATAATTATCGCCGCAGTTTTTCTTGTAAATATTTTTAACAGAACAATGCCGACAGCAACAGCCGCCGAGGTGTTGCAGGATGCGGTAAACGCTGTTTCTGATGTATGGTCGGTACATATGAAAACAAGGATGCGGACGCTGCCGGGGGACAATTTTTCGTATATAGATTTAGATTTTGATTTTGTGCCGATTGAAATGTGGAAAAGAACGAACAGTGACGGACAGGTTCAGTGGCGAATTGAAAAGCCGGGACGTGTCCTGCTTATGGACGGAACAAAAACGATTATGCTGATTCGGCCGAATCACGGCGTTCTGGTAGAAAGGCCTTTGCCGCTGGGCAGTTATGATGCATGGTTTGGGCCGTTGTTAAACGTAAATGAATTGTTGGACAGTGAGTTAAAAAATGAGCTGAATAACCCCAGCCAGGAAAATTTTCTTTATCATGAAAACATAGAAGGTCAGGATAAAATCATACTTGAAGTCGAGGCGGCAGCGAACGTTCCCGAAGGCGACTATCTTCGAAACAAGTTTATTAGTGACTCCAATCATTTAAAAATTTATCAATTCGACGTGAAGTCAAAATTGCTGGAGAGCTTTGCGGTATATGTTCATACTGAAGATGAGGACGTACTAATTTTTGAAGTTACTGATATTCAATACAACATAAATATCGAAAATGATGTCTTTTTACTGGATTTACCTGAAAATATGGTTTGGTACGGAGAGCCGGAAATATTACCGGACAATGAACGATACGCACAAATGTCCCCAAAAGAAGCGGCCTCCGCGTTTTTCCAGGCTTGCGCGGACAAAGATTGGGAAGAAGTTTTAAAGTACTGGAGCGCCCCAAACGTCGACGAACATATAAAAACCTACCTCGGAGGTCTCACGATTATATCTATCGGCGAACCATTTCAGTCAGAGGGTTATACCCGCATGGGATGGTTTGTACCGTATGAGATTAAAACGCCTTCGGCAGAGTATACCATCAAAGTGTCTAAAGAAAACAAGGCAGAACGATATGTTATGACGGAAATTTGTGATATCAGGCTGCAAACTCAGCAAGAGCTTATCTGGACAAATGAACCTGAGATTTTGCCAAATAACGACGTCTATGCGAAGATGTCCGCGGAAGATGTGGTCAGAGCTTTTAATGATGCTTATGAAAAAGGTGATTATGAAGAGATGCGGAAATTCGCACCGGATTTTTTTGTTAATGAGATAATGCAGGCATTAGTACAACGGAATGAAAAAGGCGAGCCAACGGATGAACAGCAATTGCTTGAATCAATAGGAGAGGCTATATGGTCTCAGGAACACTCGGCTTATTTTGTCAAATGCGTCTTGGCGGGTCAAGTCAGGAAACACATTCTTGCAATAAGAAAAGATAATCCGGCTGGGCGATTTGTCGTTGACGGCGGGATTTAAAAATCCAAAAAGCAGTTAAAAAAAGGCTGGGAGACCGGCCTTTTTTATTGGGTTCTAAGCATTCATAAATTAGCACCTTTCGAAAAAAATTGCGTAAAAAAAACTTGCATTTTCAAACAGATGTTTTATACTATTGTTTGAAATGAGCGTTTAGGAGAAAGATTATGGCCCTAAAAAGCAGCGATTATCAGACCAAAAGCGGCGATAGCACTCACGGACCAACGGACAGGCTGCTCGACGCGGCTGAAAGGCTGTTTTGCGAGCGCGGATTTGAAGGTACAAGTGTAAGGGACCTGACCAAAGCAGCCGATTGTAATGTAGCCGCGGTGAATTATCACTTCGGCAATAAAGAAAATCTTTACGAGCAGATGTTTCGCAGGCATCTCAATGAGGTTTTCGAAGAACATCAGGAAAATATCGAACGTGTTATGAACGGTCAGGAAAAAAACCTTGAAAGATTTCTCGAATTTCTCGTTAGAACCGCCCTTGTAAAACTGACCGCGGCGGATTCGCAGATTCCGCTTATGAAATTGGTTGTACGTGAAATTTTGAATCCGCAATTAAAGCAGAAACTGGTGGCGCTGGACATTGCTAAAGAATTTCTGGAAAAAATCAGCGAATGCCTGCAAAAGCTGGTGCCGCAACTGGATAAAAAACTTGCGACGATGTGCACCTTCTCCATTCAGGGAATGCTGCTTCACCCGATGCTGTTTTTTGACCTTTATAATAAACTTTTCTGGGAAATGGATATCGATGAACTAACCGGGCAAACTGTAAAGTTCGCGGCGGCGGGCATTCGAAACGCGGCGCGGGAATAATTAATATTCGAGTCTATAAAATGAACGGCAAATTGAAAAAGTTATTATACGGATTTATTCTTGTTTCACTTATAACCCTGGCGGGTTGTACGGTCGGGCCGAATTACGTACGTCCGGAAATGGAACTGCCCGATGAGTGGAGCGTTACGGATGCAAATGAGGCCTTCAATGCGGAGACGCTGCGGCAATGGTGGTCAACATTCGACGACCCCGTGCTGGCGTCGCTGCTCCAACGCGCTGACACGGAGAGTCTGGACTTGCGGGCGGCACTGGCCCGTATTGACCGGTCGCGTGCACTGCGTGCATACGCCAGCGGCGAAAATTTTCCGTCGATTGACGCTACAGCAAGTTATACCCGAAGCCGATACAGCGGCAGCACTCTGGCTAGGATTCCGGGCGAACATGGTTCTTACTCGGCGGGGTTCGATACTCTTTGGGAGATAGATTTGTTCGGTCGCATCCGACGTTCGGTCGAGTCGGCGCAGGCGACACTGGAGCAGTCGATAGAAAATTACTATGATACGCGCGTGAGTCTGTACGCCGAAATTGCTCTAAATTATATAGAACTACGGACGGCGCAGGCTCGTCTTGACTATGCCCGTGCCAATGTCGAGATTCAGCGAAAAACACTTGAATTAACACAAAACCGTTTCGATGCGGAGATAGCTCCGGAGCTGGATGTCGCACAGGCCCGACTGAACCTGGCCAATACCGAATCAGAAATTCCGTCGCTGCTAATCGCGGAAAACGAAGCGATAAACCGTTTGGCGGTTCTGGTGGGTACGACTCCTAATACACTGCAGGATGAGTTGTTCGTGCCTGTGCCGTTGATGAAAATTCAGACAATGCCGACGGTGGGACTGCCCGCGGAATTGCTGAGACGGCGTCCGGATATTCGCGCCGCCGAGCGTGCGCTCGCGGCACAAACAGCTCAAATAGGACGGGCCGAGGCTCAACGGTATCCGTCTTTTTCATTGAGCGGCACGTTGGGGCTTGAGGCTACGCATTTTGCGGATATGGGCCACTGGGCAAGTCGAACATTCGCTTTCGGCCCGGCGGTGCAGTGGAGTATTTTTGACGGCAATCGGCTTCGCAGTCTCGTGGCGGTGGAAGAAGCGCGGACACGAGAGCTTGCCGCGGCTTATGAGGCAACGGTATTACGCTCGGTCGAAGAGGTAGAAAACGCACTGGTCGGTTTTATGCAGGAACAGCGACGGGCCGAAGCGTTGCGACGGTCGGTTCAGGCGGCACGGGATTCTCTCGATAAGGTCGAAGTGCTCTATCGCAACGGGCTGACAAATTTTCAGAACGTGCTGGACGTGCAGCGTTCGCTGTCGCTTCAGCAGGACCGTCTGGCTGTGAGCGAAGGGCTGATTTTGCAGCGAGCCGTTGCGCTTTACAAGGCACTGGGCGGCGGGTGGCAAGACGTTAAGATGAATGAACAACAATAAATTTTAAATAACAATGTAATAAAAAAACGGAAACGCACTGATGAAGATACAAAAAAAGACTATCAAGTGGCTGATTGTGTTGGTGATTTTAGTCTTAGCGGGATATGGCACTTGTCGCCATTTACAGAAACGCGGAGCAGCACCACAGCAAGCCGGTGGTCCGATGCCGATACCTGTGGGAAAGTGCGTCCTTCAGGATGTCACCGATACGATAGAGTTCACCGGCACAACCGCAGCGGTCAACGACATCGAGATTATCGCTCGCGTCGAAGGCTACCTGCAGGGCATACACTTCACCGACGGCAGCCTTGTCGAGAAAGGGCAATTGCTCTTTACGATTGAGCCGGAGATGTACAAATCCCTTCGGGACGAAGCCGAAGCGATGCTCCTGTCAGGCAAGGCCGAATTGGAACGGGCGAGGCTCGACCTGGAGCGGATTGAAAAAGCGGTTCAAACAGGAGCGGTCAGCCAGCAGAATTTATCCACCGCCCGCGCGGCGTTCGATACGGCCAAAGCGCAAGTGATGCGCTATCAGGCGGCACTGGACAAAGCGGAACTGGATTTGAGCTATACCGAAATACACAGTCCCATTGACGGGCGTATCGGACGGCGGCTGGTGGATGTTGGCAATCTGGTCGGCGCCGGTGACCGTACAGTGCTGACAACTGTCAGGCAGACCCGACCGATATATGTCTTTTTCTATATCAGCGAACATTTGCTCGAAGGCGATTTTCTGCGACGGCTTCAGGGCGACGATGATGCCGAACCCCTGAAATTTGCCATAGGCCTGCCGGAGCAAAATGATTTTCCTTATGAAGGAATAATTAATTTTTTGGATAACACCGTCGATACGCGGACGGGGACGGTTTATGTGCGCGGAGAAGTGCCTAACGAATCGGAGGAATTGCTGCCGGGGATGTTCGTACGGGTACAGGTTCCGGTTGCCGAGCGCAAGGATGCGGTGCTTATACCGGAAAAAGCGATTAATACCGACCTGGGCGGCAAATACATACTGGTCGTCGGCGAAAATAATATTCTGCAAAGACGTGACCTCAAGCTGGGCGTTTCAATGGGCGATATGCGCGTGGTCAATGAAGGACTGGACGGCAGTGAAATATTTATCGTCGGCAACTTCCATATAGCCAGGCCGGGAATGCCAATTACGCCGGTCTTTACTCAAAATAATCAGGGCAATTAATTAGGATAGTTTATGTTCAGCAAGTTCTTCATAGACAGGCCGATATTTGCAGCCGTAATTTCCATCGTGATTGTACTGGTTGGTCTTATTGCGCTTCCGATGCTGCCTGTGGAAAAGACGCCGGATATTACCCCGCCGACTGTTATGGTGCAAACCTCTTATCCCGGCGCAAGCGCCGAAGTGGTTGCCGAGACGGTGATAACGCCTCTGGAAGAATCCATCAACGGCGTCGAAGATATGATTTATATGTCTTCTAACAGCACCGACAACGGTATGGGTTCTATTACGGCAACATTCAAAGTAGGCACGGACATCGATATGGCGACGGTGCTTGTGCAGAATCGCGTCTCGCAGGCCGAGCCTTTGCTGCCCGAAGAAGTTAAGCGCAACGGCGTCACAACAGAAAAACGCTCGACCAACATCGCTATGCTGGTCGGTTTTTATTCGCCCGACGGTCGATACGACGAGATTTATCTCAGTAACTATATAAATCTGAACATCAAGGATTCGCTTGCTCGTTCGGTAGGCGTAGGCGAAGTCCAGGTTTTTGGTTCCAAGGATTTCGGGATGCGTATATGGCTGGACCCGGCAAGACTTCGCGCACGCGGACTGACCACCGACGACGTGGTGGGCGCTATTCGCGAGCAGAATATCCAGGTTGCCGCCGGCCAAATCGGCGGGATGCCAAGCCCGCCCGACCAGCAGTTCCAATATACAATCAAAACACTCGGACGACTCAGTACGGTCGAAGAGTTCAAGAATATTATCGTCCGAAGCGAGCCGGGAGGCAGGCTGCTGCGCATCAAAGATGTAGCACGGGTGGAATTGGGCGCGCAGAATTATTTCTGGTCGATTAAGCTTAACGGGAACCCCGGAGTCGCGACCGCCATCTATGCCACTCCTGGCGCAAACGCGCTGGAAGTTGTAGAAGGCGTGCGCAAGGTGCTGGCGGAGCTTGCGACGACCTTTCCGGAGGGAATCGAATACGTCGAGCCGTATAACCCGACGCTGTTTATCGAGGAATCCATCAAAGAGGTGTTTTGGACGCTCGTTACGGTTGTCGCGCTGGTGGTGCTGACGGTATTTATCTTCCTCGAAGACTGGCGGGCAACACTGGTACCTGCCGTGACGATACCGGTTTCTCTCATCGGTACACTGGCCGTGATGCTGGCGTTAGGAATGACAATAAACACACTCTCGTTGTTCGGCCTGGTGCTGGCGATTGGTATTGTGGTTGACGACGCGGTTGTTGTCGTGGAAAACTGCGTGCGTATTATTACCGATGAAAAACTTTCTCCAAAGGCAGCGGCGACAAAGGCGATGCAACAGGTTACAGGACCGATAATTGCAACGACGCTGGTGCTGCTGGCGGTGTTTATACCTACGGTATTGAGCGGCGGCATTACGGGGCGACTGTATCAGCAGTTTGCCATTACGCTATCCGTCGCGGTATGTTTTTCGACGCTGAACGCGCTGACCTTAAGCCCTGCCCTGTGCGCGCTGCTGCTCCGCAGCTCCGAAACAAAACACGGCACCTGGTTTCAATGGTTTGACCGTTTTGTCAGAACGACAACTTCGAAGTACACCGGCGTCGTTAAGATTATTATTCGGCGCACCGCGATAACATTGATTGTGTTTGCCGGTCTGACCGTTGCAGCCATTATTGGCTTTGGCTCTCTCCCGACGGGCTTTCTGCCGAATGAGGACGAAGGCGTTATTATGATTGGAGTGCGTCTTCCCGAGGGGGCGAGCTTATTACGCACTGAAAAAGTGATGGAACAAATCAGCAACATCCTCGGACAAACCGAGGGCGTTTCCAGATACGCGACAATCAGCGGTTTTTCTATGTTGGATGCGACGATAGCTCCTAACGGCGGCGCATGTTTTGCCAGCCTGGAACCGTGGTCGAAACGTAAGGAATCACGCCTGCATGTATCCAAAATAATCGAACGGCTACAAGCCCAGCTATTTCAGATACCCGACGGGCTTTGCCTGGCTCTTCAGCCGCCGCCTATTCAGGGGCTGGGAATGGCGGGCGGTTTCGAGGTCAGAGTTCAGGACCGAGGCGGAGCAGGACTGGAATCGCTGGCGCAGACCGGCAATAATTTTATCTATAATGCGATGAACGACCCGGTAATTACACGATTGAATAACTCATTCCAGGTATCGGTACCGGAATTATACATCGATGTGGACCGCGTCAAGGTGCAGACTCTCGGCATACCTTTGGGAACGGTTTTTAACACGCTTCAGACTTATCTCGGCAGCACCTATGTCAATGATTTCACCCTGTTCGGGCGCACGTTCCGTGTAATTGCGCAGGCCGATGAGAATTTCCGCAATACCGCCGAGGATATCGGCCAGCTGGAGGTTCGCAATCGCGACGGACGAATGGTTCCAATCAGAACATTTGCAACGGTGCGTGACACCGCCGGGCCGCAGTCGATTACACGTTATAATATGTACCCTGCCACGACGATTACCGGTGTTCCGAAACCCGGCTACAGTTCGGGCCAGGCGCTTGACAGAGTTGCGCAGCTGCTTGATGAGTCACTTGCGCCTACGATGGGATACGAGTGGTCTGGAATGAGTCTTCAGGAAATCGAATCGGGCGGAAAGACCATTTATATCTTTTTGCTGGCGGCATTGTTCGCGTACCTGTTTTTGGCGGCGCAGTATGAAAGCTGGACGATTCCGATTTCGATTATACTTGCTGTTCCGCTGGGCCTTTTGGGAGCGGTACTTTTTATCTGGCTGCGGGCGATGGACAATAACATCTATATGCAGATGGGTATTGTTCTGCTTGTCGGGGTGGTCTGTAAGACTGCTATTCTGCTGGTGGAGTTTGCCAAACAGCTTCACGAACAAGGCCAGTCAATT
The DNA here is from genome assembly GCA_041657685.1 of Phycisphaerae bacterium. Classification (GTDB taxonomy): domain Bacteria; phylum Planctomycetota; class Phycisphaerae; order Sedimentisphaerales; family Anaerobacaceae; genus JBBABK01. Next base: position 13,551 of record JBBABK010000018.1, read on the forward strand.
ACCGATGCGGCTGTTGGAGCAGCCAAACTGCGTTTCCGTCCGATTTTAATGACGGCATTGACCACGGCACTGGGAATGATTCCTCTGGTCGTTGCCACCGGTGCCGGGGCGTCGGGACGACAGTCACTGGGGACATCGGTCTTCGGCGGCATGCTCGTTGCGACGATTATGGGCGTGTTTATGATTCCTGCCTTCTATGTGGCGGTACAGCGATTCAAGGAAAAGGCCGTCGACATAGAACATAAGATAGAAAAAGCAGTCCATCACTCTCCGGATTAGAATAGTATGGGATTGGTATTGTCATTTGATGTTCACTGGCGGGCGATGTAGTTTTTAGGCAGATGTGCCAATATAAACTACTATCGCAGATAGGTTTATTTAAAAGAGCAGGTTGTTTAAGTTCTTTGCTGGTTTGGAGTTAAGGGGCGTTTTGTTTTCCTGTTGCGGCATATCGAAAATACCGTCCAAATATAGACATTATTTTCTGGCGAACTTATAGAAAAAATCAGATAATAATCCTTTGAGAACTCAAGAGTGAAGCGGAATATGGAAACTAAAGCCGGATACAAACCTAACATCGAAGTCGTTACCGACATAGAATCGCTGGCACACCACTGCGTAGATATGTTCATAGATTATGCCCGCAAGGCCATAAACGATAAAGGAATATTCTTTGTTGCGATAAGCGGCGGACATACGCCGCATCGGTTTTACGAACTGCTCGGCCGGGAGGACCACATCAATGAAATCCCGTGGGACAAGGTGCAGTTGTTCTGGGTCGATGAGCGATACGTGCCGGCGGGCTCGGATATGAGCAATTACAAGCTGGCGGCAGATACATTTCTAAGCCACGTCGCCATTCCTGAAACCAATATTCACCGGATTCCGACGGAACTCGATGATATGATAGAAGCGGCGCATATTTACGAACAGACAATTCGTAATACATTCGGACTCGATGATAAAAAACTGCCGCAATTCGATTTGATTATTTTGGGAATGGGAGCGGACGGCCATACCGGCTCACTGTTTCCCAACAGCTACGCTCCGTTCGATACCGAGGATTTGGCGTGCGTGGTTTACGCGCTCGATAACGAGGTGGCCAGGATTACTCTTACGCATCCGGTTCTCAGCGCCGCAAAAAAAATAACTGTGCTGGTCAGCGGCGGAGAAAAAGCAAAAACTCTAAAAGAAGTGCTTACCACCGAGCCGGACGAAGTAAAGTATCCCATTCATTCTCTGTGGCCCGTGCTCGATAAAATCACCTGGCTGGTTGACCGGGACGCGGCTGCACTGCTGAAATAAACCGCAGGCAGTTTTCATTCCTGTTTTGGAATAATAAGTTTCATACCGGTCCTGATTTTGTCGGGACTATCGAGAACGGAACGGTTCGCCTGATAAATCCTGTTCCAATCACTTGCGGAACCATAATATATCTTGCTGATTTTTGACAGCGTATCACCCTGCCGGACGATATAGAACCTTTTGGTTTGATAACCCGTTTCAGGGATTTCCTGCACAGTAATTTGATTTATCTCCTGCGCCGGCGGCTGAGGACTTGTCCGGGCGTGTTGAGTTTCCTGGTGCATTAGCCCGGTGTTTTCATCCGGCAGCGGCTGAGGGATGAACTGTTTAAACCGAACCTGCTGCGGCGGCTGCGGCTGCGGAACATTTGTAATTTCCTCCGCGGCGACTGTATTGACGGCGGTCTCCTGCCGCGGCTCAACTGGCAAATTGTTTTGCCTGAGCAGTTTCGCACGCGGAGAGAGGCTCGGTCTGGTGCCGATATAAATCATCAGAACGGCAACAAGGCCCAGGCCGATAAGCAGCCCTATTTTCATATCCTTTTGCATAAGGCCATTCACTTAACCATCTGTGCTGCGAACTACTTCACGTTATCCGCTTGTTTTTTCCTGCCAATCAGCAGCAGAGGCGCGGCAATCGCAATAGACGAATAAGTACCGATTATTATACCAAACCCGATAGCGAAGTTAAATCCCCGCAGGCTCTCGCCGCCCCAGATGTACATAATCAGCACGACGATAAAAGTCGTGAATGATGTCATAAACGTTCGCGACAGCGTTTGGTTAATACTGTCGTTGATTGTCTGGGGTTTTAGCTGAGCCTTCTTGCGGTTTTCACGAATCCGGTCGAAAACCACGATGGTATCGTTGAGCGAATAACCGATTAACGTCAGAAACGCGGCGACGATTACCTGGCTGATTTTAAAATCGCCTATGAGCAGCACCCGGCCGATCTCGGTGGACGCTATATAGGTACAGACGGTAATTGCACCAAGACTAATCACGACGTCGTGCACGAGTGATGCTATCGCGGCGAGGCCGTATCTTATATTTCCGAATCGCACCCAGATATAAATAACGATGGCCGCGAATGAAAGCAACATTGCAATCAT
>JBBABK010000019.1:0-15599 GCA_041657685.1 Phycisphaerae bacterium
CTGCGGGTCGGCGACGATTTTCTGCATCAGGCCGTAGGGGCGGTGCATCGTGCTGATTAGTTCCATCGCGGCGGTGATATTGTTTTTGCTTTGCGTGGTGAATTTGGCGGCGTTGAAAACTTCGTCGGTAAATAATTCTATTTCGTCGCAGCGGAGTTTTTGGATGTGCTGGCCGCGGATGCTCGTGGCGGATTGGGTAAGCACTTCGACGTCGGAACCGTTGAGGAATGAACATCGTTCCCTGTTGGCCGGTGCGGCGAGAAATTTTTCAAAACCGTTTTTTAAAAAGTTCAGGAAATATTCATACAGCCTGTACGACTGTTCGCCTGAGCCGGCAAGGATTCGTGTTTTGCAGCCGGGCTTGAAGATGCAGTCGAGCAGGGTCGCGACGGCGGCAAGCTCGGTCTTGCCGCCTGCGCGATTGGCCCAGACGACGCAGTCGGCGTTGATTCGTCGCTCGTCGCTCGTTACTCGTCGCTCGAAATCGGCGATGAAGGTGTGCCGGAGGTAATCGAACGGCGAATTGTGGTCGGGGCAAATACGCTTATCAGGAATATTGAGTTTGAGAAAAACTTTGAGATAGTTTTTGAGGTCGGTTTCTGATTGCGGTCGTGTTCGGCGAAGAGAATCGTAGACAAGAAGTGGATTAGCAGAGTTAATGCGCATTAGAACCTCCGGTTTGAAAAAAAGGTGCTTTAGTTAGTGACGTGGAAATTAAATATCAAAAATCAAAATGCAAAAATGCATAGTAAAATGCAAAAAGGTAAATGACTAAACTATTTGCTTTTTGATTTGTATTTTTACTGTTTGTTATTTGCTTTTTTCTATTTTTCTGATTCTGGTGAGGTGTCTTCCGCCCTGGAAGGGGGTATCGAGCCAGGTATCGACTATTTCGAGGGCTTCGTGGATGCTGAGCATACGTTCGCCGAGGCTGAGCACGTTGGCGTCGTTGTGCTGGCGTGAAAGTTTTGCGCTTCGCAGGTCCCACGCGATTGCGCAGCGGATGCCGTGCACTTTGTTTGCGACGATTGCTTCACCGTTGCCCGAGCCGCCGAGTACGATTCCGCGTTCGCATTTTCCGTCGGCGACGGCCTGTGCGGCCGGGCGGATGAAATCGGGATAGTCACAGGCCTCGGTGGAGCGAGTGCCAAAATCTATTACCTCGTGGCCTTTTTCCATCAGTGTGGTCTTGATGATTTCCTTATAGGCGAAGCCGGCGTGGTCGGATGCGATTGCGATTTTCATAATTTTTCTCCCAAGTTAAAAATTTCTTCTGGTTGGTGAAGCGTGCATCGAAGATGCGGCCATTATGTTATTCACTTTCGGCAAAGCGAAACGCAAAATCGAAACCTGTCAATGATGTCCGTTCATAGCTGCCTTCGGTCAATCTCGGCCGACAAGCAAAATCAAAATGCAGCTTTAGCGTAACGATAAGCAGGTTTTGTGTCAACGGTATTTATAAGAAAATTGTTTTTTTATGGAATTATTCGCATTTTGATATTTGTTTCAAAATAGAAAAAAATCATTCGATATTTTTTGGATGTCGCCGGATTCGGCTTATACTTTAACGGGGATGGTGATACCAGAGAATGTAAGAAAAGGGTTTTTTAGCGATTACAATTGATTCTTACTAAGGCAGACGGGCCGAGCAAGCAACCAACCAAACTAAAGCGCGCCGCGTCTGCCTTTTTTTAGCTTAAAGCTGAGAACTAAGAGCTAAAAGCTGCGGAAGCCTTCGGCGGATTTTCACTCGAAATTTACGACTCAAAACTCCAGGCTGTTTTTACGGACCCGGCTCATTGTACAGGTAGGCCCTGACGGGGCATCTGCAAAAATGCGTTTCGCCGAAGGGCAAAGCGAATTTGTAGCCCTTAGCCCTGTCAGTATAACATTCGAGCAGGCCCGAAGCGGGGATGTGTTTTACCGGGGCGAGATTTTCGAAGTCGGTGTCGATACACTTTTCACATTTGGTGCAGCCGCACTTCTCAATCATTTTGAGAATGTCTCGCCTTTGGTCTTCTGTCACCGGCATTGTTTTTGAGTCCGAAAGAAGTTTGCACTGATACCTGCATTAGTTGTCGGCCCTGTCGGCACGGAAAACACGTCAGGAAAGGAAAAGAATTTCCGCGGTGACATCGAAGTAGAAAATCTCGTTGCATTCACCCTTGCCAGATGCAAGAAGAGTACCACTCTTTCGAAGTTTGTCAATCGGGGGTTACCCGATAATTTTGATGGTTTCGCTAAATTTTGGGGAATTGCTCTTTTTGCAGCCTATACAGGTCTTTTATACGACTTGGGGCTGTGTTTATTTTATTATTATTTTTCTTTTGCCAGCGCTTCGAGCAGTCGTGATGCGATTTGCGGATGAAGATACGGCTCGGAATCGTCGGCTGCGTCACTGTTTTGCGGAGCTGACTTTCTCTCATCGAGCCTGGGCAGCGAGATAATATCGAGGCAGGCTTTTCGGCGGACTTCCTCTTTTTCCGAATCGGTCAGCGCGACGAGCTTGGCCGCTGCGAACGACGCGTATCGCGCAATCAATGCCTGGCTTTGCAGGTTGAGCCATTCGATTCTGCGGGTGAACTCGGCTTTGAAACCATCGTCGGCGAGCCATTTGTCATACAGCCTCGGCGAGATTTTGTGTTTTTCGAGAATCGCCGAAATATCAAGCTCGCCTGCGAACATTTCATCGATGACGGACATCTGCTTTTTTGTAAGCGCGGATTTTTTCATAAGATTTGCTCCGGAAATGGAAACGTCAGAATGCAGAATGCAGAATAATAAAGACGAAGGGGCAAAGGGACGAAAATTATTTCGAATTCAGAATTTAGTATTCCGAATTGATTAATGCAAAATCCGAAATTCGAAAGTTTTCAGTATTGCCGGTTCAGCAGCTCTTCAAGATACGGGTCGTGGTAATCCAGGAATTCGTCGTAACCGCAGATGAACGATTCGAAATTGTCTAAATCATCATCTTCGAATTCGTAATCACAGTACGGGCCTTCGTTAATATCGAACGCCAAGAATTCGTCTGCGTCGGGCTGTACGAACTGTATGCTCATTTTCAATTCTCCTTGTTTTCAAAATTTCGGATTCAGTGTTTCGCATTGTAATCCGCCGCGGCGGATTAATTCGGGATTCCGAATTCGAAATTCTAAATCCTCTTTCGTCAGGTGTATTTTTGCGGATGATTGTTAGGCTGATATTTGATTTTGGTGTCTTCTGTGTTAAACAAACGAAATGCTGAACGGGTGAGTTTTTAAATAAGCGTTTAAAGTTTTCGCAGGTATAAAAGCGACGCGGTGATAACTATAGCGGTGCCGGCTACGAGGATTATCAAATTTCCGGCAGGCTCGAAGGCGGCAATCGCAGGACGAAATGCAATCAGCCAGACGTTGTATAAAATCTGCACCATGCCGAGTATGAGAAAGCCTTTGGCCATATACTTGTTTGCCTTGTACCAGATACTGCTGTCTGAAATGGTCTTTTTTGTTCGGAAGCCGTACCATATATTCGGCGAAACTCTGCCGAGCAGCAGCGGTATCGATATGGCTATAAAGAGCAGGCCGATAAGAGTAAAAGCGACAAAAAACAGCACTTCGCACGACTGCTGCCGGGACGTTGTGCTCTGGGCGAGGATGGATAACAAGGTTATTGTTTTCATATTCAGTCTCCTGCGAATTCGCTGATAATATAGACTGTTCCCAGCCTGGAAAAAATCAAAAAATATCAGATAAAAAAACAGCTATTTTAACAAGTTTGAAATAAGCGGGTTTGGGCCAGCCATTGGTCAATCTCCGACAGGTGCGGGAAATTCAAATTGAACTGGATTTAAGGGGAACTTTACAATCCCTTATATACATCTTTTCTATTATCTACCCAGGCAATTATTACGCGTTTTTGTGAATCACTTATCTGATAGATTATTCGATAATCGCCTGACCTTATGCGGTACAATTTTTCGTCTGAATGAAGAAGTCTACAATTTTGAGGGCGAGGATTATTCGCCAGAGACTTGATTCGCTCCATTATCTGGCGTTTAATTTGAGCGTCTTGTGCTTTTATGAATTTACAGGCTTTTGGTTTTAGCTCGACTGTATACATCCATGTATTTAATTATAAACCGAGTTCCTTTTCGAAATCTTCTAAACTAATGCTCCCTGAGTCCTTCAAAGACTCAAGAGCGTTTTTAATATCTTCCTGTTCCTCATCGATAATTTCATATTCGAACATTGTTTTTTTAGAAATAGTCAAGGGTTCGTCACAGTAAAGATATTTGACTTGTTCAAATTCCGGTTCTGGTGATATAACAGTTTCTGCAATATTTTCAAAATCGAGGTTTCCTACTATAATTTCTGAAAAATTGTATGGGGCTGCAATTGCTTTTGCTTCTGATACAGAGCTCATTCGTTTGGTCTCCCCGGTGGCATTTTAATTACTCGGCAGATTATTCTGCGCTCACCAAGAAATTCGCCACCTGCATAAATTTGAAATCTATATTCCCCTGCATGGGGGAATATTACCCCACTAATATCAAAGGTTAAATTGTGTACCTGTCTTACATCTGCAAAGAGCCTTTGAACCGTTCTTTCGAATAATATTTTGTCTGACTGTGTTACGTCAACCAATCTTATTGCTATTGGCACCGTTCCTCTGCCGTTAGTAAGTTCGCAAAAGAAAGCAAGTCTCGGATGTCTGGCTGGATAACTCTCTGCGCTAATATTTTCAAAAACCCCAACAATAGTTGGTTTTTTGTCCACCGCATTAAGAATAACCTGGTCACATATTATGACCGAAAGCAAACCAGGCGGCGGTATTTTTTGGTCCTGTTCTGACATCCGTAACCTCTTAATATACAGTAGTTTTCGGCTAAAATCAAGTGAAACTTAGAGTCAAAGGACCGATAAATTACTAATAAAGCTTGATTTCGTCAAGTTTTTTAAATAATACGCTTTTCAATATACGGCAACATCAATAAATTGTTTTTGCAGCCGGAGTGGTTTTTGTGTGTTATCGGCAGGCGAACAGGCGGGTTTGGGCGAGCCAGTGCTCAATCTCCGGCCGGTACGGGAAATTCAAATACGCAAACTCGCCGAACAGCTCAATCGCCCAGTCGTCATAGGCAATCGCAGCGTCCTTTTCATAATAGTAGTAGCCGATGTGAATCTTTCGGCCGTTGTTTCGAATCTCGGCTCTCCATTTTTTGTTTCCGCGCGACCGGTAAACGCCTTTGTACTTTGATGTTCGTTCGAGCGGCTTGCGATTGCAGGCGTTCTGCTGCGGCGTGCACAGGCGAAGGTTCGCCCTGCGATTATCCAGTCCGTCGTGATTGATATGGTCGCAGTACAATTGCTGCGGCGCGTTGAGGATTTGCCGGTGCATCGCGATTTTGGTTTTGCCTTCGCTGCGATACGCGTAACCCCGACTTGTCGGGGTGCGGTCGACTCTGACGTGCCATTTATATTTGTTTAGCTGCTCATAGTCGTCGGCATCAACGATAGCGAAATACCCCTGCGTAAGCGCAATCCTGCAAACATTTGAATCGTTCATAATTATTCTCCGCTTTTGATAATGTGTAGGTGTGTGAAGTACTGCCCCGGTTTTATCAGGGCTGATAGTTGAGTTCTTTTTTGATTCGCGACATAAATACGGCTGCGGGGTTGTGGCTGCCGAGCGTCGATTCGCGTGCGATGTCGAGTACGGTCCTGAAAATATGCTCGTCGAACCGCTTGTACATAATTTCGCTGACGAGCCACTGGCTTAGATTGTGAAAGCACGTCAGGTCGGATTTATTTGTCGGCCTGATAATGTTTTTCAGCTCATCAAAAAAACGCAGTTGCTTAGCCATCAGCGGCCCCGAAGCCGAAAGCGACCGAGCCGTTACCGAAGCTAAAGCAGAAGAAAAAATATTTCCCGTACCCGAGTTTCTTGTTTGTCTGTCGAATGCTTCTAAATCCGCATCGGTGCCGTTTTCCAGGTCGATGCCGGTCATATCAATTACGTTTTGCTTTTCATTGTTTGCCTTGCGTTCGTTACCTTCGGTTAAGTTTTCTTTATTTAACTTAACTTTCCTTTCCTTTACTTCGGTTTCCTTAGCTGCAGCGGCGACATCGGTTTTGCTATGGCCTTGCCATCTCGCGTCAGCGCCTTTAAGTCCATTATTCACAGCTGTTTGCCTGCGTCTTTTGGCTTCTTTAAGCTCGTTGCTGACTCTTTTGTGGCGGATTTTATTTTTGGTTTTTTTGAACTTCGGCGCGATTTTTTTCCAGACCGATTCGAAATTTTCAGCACAGTTACACAGATTCGTGAACTCTTTTATATCGAACTCGAGCACCCCGTCATTGCAGTACAGGTTCAGCACGATAAGCCAGTAGCAGCCGAACTGCTCAGCGGTCATTCTCGACGTATGAAAATCCAGCAGCACCTCGGCCGGTTCCAATTGCACGTATTTGATTTTCTTACTCATCTCTATCCTCTATATATCTCGTTGCGATTTTGGTAATAGCCTGCGCGTTACGCTGAGCCTTATTCGTCGCTTGTCGCTCATCGCTCGATGAAAGTTCAATTGCTTTTTCAACTATTTTTTTCTGCTCGGCATCGAGGAAAAATACAAACGGAAACGCGATGTTGTTTTGGTCCTGCTCGGCCAATTCGATTTTCATCCCGATGCATCGGGACTCTCTGTGCAGTTCGAGCAATCTGTCAATCTGCGTCTTTGTGTTCGGCAGCAGTCTGGCAAGGTCGGCTGTCTTGTATTTGCTGTTGAGTTTTTCCAGCAGGGCGGTTTTCTTTTCGAGTACGTCCTGGCCGCAAAGGCGATTCAATGTCACCAGCAGCAGGGCGGTTTGGTCATCGTCGATATCCCACACGACGCAGTCGCAGGTTGTGTAGCCTAATTGTTTGAGCGCTTCGCAGCGGTGATGGCCGTTGATGATTTGATATTCATTCACCGCGGAGACCGCCGAGAGCGCAGAGATTTCTAAATCATTATTGTTTCTCTGCGAGCTTTGCGTTCTCTGCGGTGAAAATGGACGCACGACGATTGGTTCATATCGGCCGGTCTGCTCGATATGCCGGACGAGCTTTTTGAAGTTGTCCTTGCTCATCCGGTTTGGATTATCGGGGTGCGGCTTCAGCCGCGACATCTCAATCTGTGTTATAGTGTTGCTCATAGCCGATTTTCCTTAAAATTAAGTCTTTGTAATATAAGGAGTTATAATTAGTTAAGTTACATTTGACAATTGACGAAACATAGGTTACATTGGTGCGTATATGTAACATAGGTTGCATTTGATAACAGGTGAAACAATGGCATATATTACGATTCCGCAGTTAGCGAAGATGCTCGGCGTAAGCCGGGTTACGGTCTATCGCAAGGTCAAATCCGGTGAAATAGCCGCTGAGAAGGTTGGTCGAAATTACGTCATAGCTGATTCGGAAATTGACAACGTTCTCAATAAGAAGCTCAGTTCAAAAGATAAAAAGCAAATCGAAGCGGCGGTTAAAAAAGTTGTTGAGCAGTACGGCGAAACATTAAGGCTGCTTGGTAAAGAGTAATGAAAAATATCACGCTCAAAGATATTCAGTATATCGCGTTCACGCTTGCTCGCCAAATTATGAGCTATGATGAGCCGATACCCGATTACAGCACACGCTTTCCAGGTGTTCTTGAGAGTTGCGTTGCTACGCCGTTTATGAAGTTCGAGGGCAAATATCTTTATAAAACTTTCATAGATAAAGCTGCGATTTTGTTTTACCTGATGATTAAGAATCATCCGTTTCAAAACGGCAACAAAAGAATAGTGGTTACGACGCTGCTGTGTTTTCTCGGAAAGAATGGCCGATGGATTAATGTCGATGCAAAAAATTTATATAATCTTACCGTATGGATTGCACAAAGCCCTGCTGATGTTAAAGGCGATGTAATAGCTGCCGTCAAAAGTTATATCGAAAAGTATTATGTGAAAGCGAAAGATTAATTTTTTGAAAGGGCGAATGATGAATTTAAGAGTTTTTAAGTGCAGTCTGTTTTTTGCGGTTATTTTCTTTATTGTTGGTTTGGCTTTGGTATCAGTCAATCTCTTTTTCGGTCCCAATGACTGGCAACAGGCCTGGAATCTTGAAGAAATCGGGTTTCCTTTGTTCATTTCGGGCATTTTCATCTGGTGCACGTCTTTGATTGCGATTGCGATTGTTTCAAAAGGCGGCAAGCAGGATTGAGCCAGAGGTAATAGACCGGTCGGTCGCAGAGTTTTGACAGCACGAACCGCATAGAATTTTCATCGATAGCTTTGCAGTGTTTGCCGTAGCACTGCACGAAGCGTTTCAGTTCTCGCTCGATGAATAACGATTGGCCGGCGGTGAGATTTCGCAGTTGAGCATACGCCGCCTGTGCGTCGATTAACATCGCGTCCTCGATGCCGACCAGGCTAAGTGCTTCTTTGGCTCGCATACATTGAGCGGACATCGGCGCGGCATATTTTTTCATTCCCGCCTTTTCGAAAAACGGATTGGCCCGGCCCATCACGGCCAGCGCTTCAATCATCGCAAAATTAAGCATCGGCATCGTATCGCGCACCAGCCGAACGGCAAGGCCGAGGCCTCGAAACCGAGGCTCAATAATGACTCTGCTTATCGTGCGCACCTTTTTATTCAACATCGCCAACTGACTGCGTCTGTCGAGGCCGAGGAAGTAATTGCCCGTCGCGATATTGCGAAGCTCACAGCTTGGCGACGGCAGCGAATAGACGATTACGCCGACGGTTTCGCTGTCGAGCTTGGCCGCATAGATTTTTTCATAAGGCCCCGGTCGGCTGCTTCGATAATGAAAATGACTTAGCGAATTGTAATCGGCTATTGTGCCGTCGATGATTTTGAAACGTTCGGTAATTGTCTGCATAATTATTCCCTGAACCCCGCGTTTTACCGGAGGTGTTTTAATTTTTTATAAGTGATTTCAGTGTTGCCGCAGAAGTCGCGCGTGACAATTGCGTCGGGTAGCAAATCGCCCAGCATATCATTATGAGCGGATGCGAGCAGAAAAGTCGTTTTATACCGAGCGGCGAATTTGCGGATACTGTGCGAAATGCACGCGGCGGTTATTCGGTCAAGAACCGAGCAGTACTCATCGGCGAAGATGAATTGCTTTTGCGACGCGAGCGCAAGAGCCAGCCGAAATCGCCATTGCTGGCCTTCGCTCAAATTGGCCGGCGTATTTAGCAGCGTCGGGCAGTCGGCCAGGCCCGCCGTGCTGAAATACCGCAGCGTTTCCATCAAATCCGCGTCGATGCAGTCGATGACGGCTTTGTCGTCGGGGATTTTGAAATCGGCGAGATTGATTCGCTGCTCGTCGGGGATTTGTTTTTGCAGTTCGCGAAGAATCACGCTCTTGCCCGTGCCGCTTGGGCCGGTGATATAAATGATGTCACCGTCGGCGATGCTGATTTTGCAGTCGCATTTAAACGCGATTCGGCCAAGCCTGTCTTTGGTCAGGCCGAACATTCGCATCACCGCGACGCATTTATCGCTGATGACGCTGTACCGTTCGAATTGTTTATGGATTTTGTATTCGCTCATTGTTTGACTCTTTCTCACCGCGGAGCACGCGGAGAACGCAGAGTTTTAAAAAATATAGTAATTCTCTGCGAGCTTTGCGTTCTCAGCGGTGAATTATTGCGGTTAGTAGCTTCTGATTTTGATTTTATGTTTCGCGGCCGGTTTGTTTTTGCGCAGGCTGTTAATCACCTTGCGAATTTTGTAGCAGGACAGCCTGTATTTTCGCGAGATTGTTTCAACGCCCTGGCCGTTTATGAAGTAAGCGGTCGCGATTTTTCGCTGCTTCGGTTTTAGTCTGATTTTAGTATTAAACAGCGATTCGGTTTGCGGCTCGTTGAGTCTTGCGATTATTTTTTTCACGCGTCTTGAGACTGTCACCTCACTGACGCCGAGCAGTTTTGCCATTTGCCGAAAGCTGTTGGCATTTTCAAGATACATCCGCACAAGCGTTCGGTCGGGTTCGGCAAGCTGGTCCGCCTTTTCGCAAAGCGACTCGACGGCATCACGAAGATGTAACGCCGCGTCCTGATTGGTTTGTATCAGCGATTCGTTTAACATTTCTGTTTTTACTTTTTAGATAGGCCTTCGGCTGTGTCGGCGTACGCTGATTTCTCCGCGCAGACCGACTGAGCGTGTCGTTTTGACTTGGCCTCCGTCTCAAGAGCCGATTTGCCTCGGCTCAATCGAATAAGATGTAATTAGCTGCCGATTCAGGTGTCGTTCAGCGACTCAATTTCGGATTACGGATTCCGCATTGTAATTCGGAATTCTGAATTCGAGATTGCCTTTGTTCCTTTGAACCTATGTATCTTCTCTTTAATTCGCCGGATATCGGCTTTAGCAACGGCAAAGTCAATCGGCTCTTCATTTTTTGGTTGTTTAGCCGATTCTCGTTTTGCCGCTGTTTCGGTTGATTCCAGGCATCATTGTTAGATTCCATCTAACACAAGCGTATTTTAAGCTATTGCCTGTTTTCCGTCAAGGAAATTTTCTTAAAATTATTAAAAAAATTTATTGTTATGCAAAAAACAAACAATTTTCGCGGAATTCCAATTGTCTTAAGCAGTTATTTTTAAGATACTTACAGTTGCAAATGGAAATGCGGTTTTTAGCGGCTTTTAACGATGGCTGAACAGCCGTGATTATAGTTTTCACATTCAGACCGGTATCACAATGTCCGCGTCGGCCGGATGCTCGATAGCACACGCCGTCGTGATTGCAGTTTTCATATCCAATCGCACAGCCGATATGTTGATTCGGCTGTGCGGCTGCGGGTGTGAATTGCTTTGCCGACTGCAAAAAACCGGTGCAACAATTCAGGCTGGTTTGTGCCGGTGCAATTTTGTGATGCAGTGTGCAGTTTCATCATCAGGGTGGATATCGGATTTTCTCAATGCCGGATTTTATCGGACGTAAGAAATTCCGTTATTTTATGATTTTCGCGGTGGCTTGTTGGACGGCAAAAATAATTATTAAAAAAGAGAAAAATTATATATTTACCCTTGACTCAGATATATAAAAAGGATATAAAACTGCTTCTATAGCAATGCATCGGGAGTTGGAAGGGTTAAAGAGGTAAGGCTCGGCCTTATATTGAAAATCCCAGCATAGCTTAGAGTTGAGGGGGAATCCCATTTTGCAATACGGCAGGTGGGATTTCTATACCAATCTTTAGGCTAACCGCCGCGTTCATAAGCAAAGCTACCTCCTGTTTTGCGATGTTCCGCGGCGGTCTTTTTTTAGTTTAAAGCGAAAAGCTAAAAGTGAAAAACTGCGGAAATCTTTGATTTTTACTTTGCCCCGGCTTGCCTGAATAGCAGTTTTTGCGTAAAAATCGCTATTTTCCTATACAGGAAAATATGCAAAAACGTGCAAATTTAAAGCTGTAAGCACCGCCAATTTTTAAAAAAAGCGTTTGCGTAAAATTAAAATATATTTTAATATTGTTAAATGCAACTTTAGTAATACATTAATTTATAACAATAAAAATGAAGGTGCAAAATGAAAACATTGCCTACAAAATGCCCGTCGTGCAGCAGCCAACTGCTGGTACAATCGCTTATTTGCGAGCAGTGTGAGACTGAAATTCGGGGTCGATACGAATTGCCTGTCCTGGCGAGTTTGAGCGTGGATGAACAGGCGTTTGTTCTGCATTTTATGAAGGCCAGTGGTTCATTAAAAGAGATGGCCAGGCTTTTGGGGTTGAGTTATCCGACGGTGCGAAACCGTCTGGATGAAATCATAGAGAATTTGGAACTTTCCGAAAATAAAAATTCTAAAAGAAAGGTCAAATAATGAATGACGAATCAAATACGACAGTAATGAGACCGAGCCTGTCGGTTGGAGAATATCTTTTTAATCCGTTTCAAAAGATAGCCGGGCTTAAATCTCTTTTCATCGGTTTGGATTTTATTACGGTAACAGCTTTGATCGCCTGGCTCGGCAACGTGCACTTCGACGGCGTGCTCGATACGCACATCGGCAGAGAAGCCACCATCGGGTTTTTCATCATCGAGGGTCTTATTAACTGGCTTAGTCTCGCTTTTGTGTTGTCTGTAATTGCTTTTATTGTTGCGCGTTCGAAATGGCGAATTGTAGATGTTTTCGGAACGCAAGCACTGGCTCGCTGGCCTATGATGATAACTGCTCTTGTAATGCTGCCGAGCGCGAACAGAAGATTCATGGATTTTATGATTGCGAGATTTCTTCAGAACAATATTTCGGTAAAAATTAATTACGGCGACGCGATAATTTTTACAGCAGCCGCAATTGTCGCAATTGTGATGTTGGTCTGGATGATATTTTTGATGTATCGAGCTTACACGGTTTCGTGCAATCTAAGGGGAGTTCGTGCCGTCGTATCGTTTATTTTAGGTTTGTTTTTAGCCGAGGTGCTTTCTAAGGTTCTGATAATCGGACTGGCAATTTCCATGTACGGAAGCGAATACGTTTCCGGCGAACGCGCGCTGATATCAGCTCGAAGAGAGGGGGTGATTGCGAATTTTCAAAACGACCCTGAACTTTTGGGCGATTGGGTCAGTGTTGATTTTGTGAATAATATAAACGATTTTGAGCCGGGACGAATTAAATGGAAAGGCGAACTCTTTCTCGAGCATATTGAATTTCTACCGAACGGGCATACTTCAACAAATTTTATCTGGACAAAGGGAGTAATATACACAGGCGACGGCAAAACAAAGGCCGAGTATTTAATAAAAACATTTAAAGATGGAACGTACCTTTTTTTACCGTGGCTCAGCGGCGATGTAACGATTCGCGGAATGAAGCCGAAGTATTATGTTCTGAAAAAAGTCCCGGTCGAGCTTAAAGATTGAACAAAAGCTGAATTTGCCTGTGCAGGAAATTTTTTATGCGTGATATTGATGAAACATTTCAAAGGCTCGGTAAATCGAAATTCCGCAGTCGATTTCGGCTGGGCGTTAAAGAGCGGAGTTACCTCGAGCAAAAGGGCATCGATACGATTATCGAACATGCGCGTCAATTCATCGAGCAGCGATTAGCGCCGGCCGAGCCGAGCAATGACGGCAAACAAACGCCGATGCGAGGTCATCCGGTTTTCATCCCGATGCGTCGGGACGGCTACCTGCTGCCGCGGCTGCCTGGCGAAGTGGCACGGGATTGGAAGGGGCGCTGCGCTGACTGATGAGCAAATCGAATATGTCGCCGCTGTGATTCACCGCTGGCTGGAGGTGCGATTGTCGGATGAGAATATCGAAAAAACAGCTTCATCCGTTAATAATAATGGTTTACAATCGCCAAGGACGGATTTATACTGAGTTGTTGATTCATAAAGGATTGCAGTATGACCGGACGGATGCCAAAGGTTGTAGTCATAGGAGGGACATATCTCGATATCGCGATTAAGTGCGATTCGATTCCGCAGGGCGGACAATCAATAGAAGGCACAGAACTTTCGTGTTCCGTTACAGGCCCGGGGCCTCGTCAGGCGGTTCAGGCGTCGCTTTGCGACTGTTCGGTCCATTTGCTTAGCAAAGTCGGCGGAGAGCTTTTTGGTCAGGCTGCGCGGGCTGACCTCGAAGAATACCAGGTCAATACCGATTTCGTTTATACAGCGGAAGCGAAGAACACCGGCATAGTGGTGACATTCGTCGACGCCGCGGGCAAAAACGCGAGCTGCACATATCACGGCGCCAATACAGTTCTGATGAGCAGAGAAATCGAGCAGGCTGAAGAAATTATAAGTGCCGCCGATGTGTGTCTGATTCATGGCCATCTTCCTACCGACGCGATTGTCACGGCGATTCGCCTTGCCAAACTCGGAGGAACAAAAACGATTCTAAATCCCGCTCGACCAATCGAGTGCGGCAAAACCGACGATTTGCCGATGGAGTATTTCAGTGTCGATATTTTGATTCCAAACCTTTATGAAGCGGCCGACATCACCGAACAGCTATCGACGAACATTCGCACCGCGAAAATGATTGGCTCTGATTTGGTCGCGCGCGGCGCGGGCGCGGCGGTTATCACGATGGGCAGGCGCGGTTGCGTAATCGTTGACAGGCTTGCCGCCGACCATATACCAGCCTTCGAGGTTGAGCTTGTTGACCAGAACGGCTGCGGCGACGCGTTTGCCGGCGCACTGGCCGCGTATTGCGCGGTCGAAGATAATATTCACAAGGCCGCCGAGTTTGCATCGGCAGCCGGCGCTCTTGTCTGCACAAAATTCGGCTCGATAGAAGCGATTCCAACCAAGGCCGAAATCATCGAGCTGTTGCAAAAACACGGCTGATAATCCACTTGCCTTAATCAAGATTTCATAAGTCCGCAATCAGTCAAGGTAAGTTTTCATAAGCACCTGATATACAAATCGTTACAATTTTAGATGCGTCACTACTACAATCTGGACGATTTTTGACGTTTGCAACTCATTTTATCACATCCATTTATAACAAAAGCAGCAAAATAGTGTTACAGAATCGCGCAGGGGGGTTTTGTGCATTTTGGGATTTTTCTGAAATTTTTTTTATTCCTTCATCGTCAATCACTTACGGCAGTTTTGGTGTCTGGATTTTCAAAAATTTTCGTCAAAAACGCGCAGGTTCGCCCAATGGTAGAGACGTAAAAAAAAGTAAAAAGTAAAAAGTAAAAAGTAAAAAGTAAAAAGTAAAAAACAAAAAGCAAAGAGCAAAAAGTAAAAACGAGGAATGTTATGTCGTTTGAACTGGAAATTTTTTCGGCGGAAGAAAACGCGGCGCAGCTCGACGCCGATTTTGTCGAGTGGCTCATCGACGAGCGCTCCGAAGAAAACCATCGCAAATATAATAAACTGTGGCAGTATTACGCCAACAGCACGATGGAAACCGATTGTCTTTCCGGAGCCGACCGCAGAGCGAGCGAATCGGGTAGATGCTACATACAGGCGCAGGAGTTCGGTCTGCCTGCTCGCATCACGGGTCTTGCCCGTTCGGTAAAGGCTGGACTGTTCGGTGGAGTGCCGGTCAAAGACGTGCAGAGAAAAGAAGTTGTAATCGAAAACGATATCGGCTGGCGAATAAACGCCGCGGTCGATTTTCTGTTCGGCAAAATGATAAGTTTTGCTTCAAAAGCTGCCGACGCCCAAAGACGTACAGAAATTGAGTCGCTTATAAAGGGTATGGTCGCGGCTAACGGCGGCATAGGATTTTTCCAGGATATGGCGGTGCTCGGGAGCGTCTATGGTTTTGTCGATTGCATAGTCAGGCCTGGCGAGCAACTCCTCACACACATTTCTAATCCCTCAAAGGCCCTGTCATTCGAAGACGCATTGAGAGCGGCCAAGGCAATCGAGCTTGAACTGATTGAGGCGCCGAGGGCACTGCCTGTCCTGGATGAAACGAATTATCGCCAGATACTTTATTACGTTCAGCATTTTTATCAGAACAAAAACGCGGTCAGCCGCAGGAGCAGTTTTCTTTCGCGCCTACTGTCGCCGAATCGCCGAGGCGCAGCGGCTCGCGATAGTGTTGAAGTTACAGAAATAACATCACCGAACGCGTGGCAGCGATACGAAGACCGCAGGCTCG
>JBBABK010000020.1:0-15421 GCA_041657685.1 Phycisphaerae bacterium
ATCCGATGACTGCTGCCTCGCTGCCGCGGAGCCCCAAAGTAATGGTCGCAAACTAGGCACAGTTCGGCGAAACGGACCCCTTTGGGATTATTCCGCATCCGGGCCAGAATAGCGTTAACTTCTGCCATAATTAAATGATACCAATAATGATACTACCAGTCAAGAAAAATGTTCGTGTTTTTTGGGAAATGCCGTCTTTTGCAACATTTTCTTCAGTTTACTATAAATTATCTGAAAATCGATTTCCAACCGCCGAAAAGCACTTTGTCGTCCGGTTCGAATCTCAGTATTCCAAGTAATGGAGAGTACTTATTGAAAATATCTACCAGAGCATCAAAAGCTTGATGAGCTTCACCGAATTTAATCGAACCGAGACTGCTTTTATTACTCGGTTTATCCATGTGAGCCCAGTATTTGTCTGACAAGTTTTCTATGGGTAGGGTAATTTTTTTTAGCTTGTTTATATCTTTTTGAACATCGCAACAAAGAAGTTTATTGGTTTTTCCCCCGAGTGAGCTTTCATAGAGCTTTTTTGCTTCATTTCGGAGGTCATTAAGATAGGACTGGGTTATTAACTTATTTTCGCCTTTGTTATAATGATGGTTTTCTATGCGGTTCTTGTGAATTTTCTCAAAATAGTAATCTGCATAGTTATCAATAGAAATATCACAGGCATTTTTTTTGAAATCTTCCAATAGCTGATAGATATTTTGAGCATTCGATCTTTTATCAGTCAACCTTCGGATGGCCATTGCTAAATAGACTACATAAGTGTTATTTAAATATAACGAAAAACAGAGATTCGGACAGTTTGCAACTTTTTTGTGGCTATTTAGTCTTTCGAACATTCCTTTGGCAAAATACAGTCTATCAAGCTCTTTTTTAACCTGCTCAAGACTTTTTCGCCATTTGTCCCATTTTGGGGAAGCACACTTATTCATTGAAGTGTCCCTTATAATAACCTCTTTTTCTGCGAGGAAGATTAATTTGTCAGGCCGGCGATGGCTGCGCCGATGAGTGTCGCGTTATCGACGTGGACGATTTGGTAATGACAGCCTTTTTGCCCGGTCAGAAAATCATCCAGATATTTTTCAACTTTTTCCTTCAACCCCGGCATATTGTAGTACGTTGTGCCCTCTGCGACGATACACACGGGGCTATCTGGATTTTTGCCTTTGCCGGTTTTTAAAATCACGGCCGAGAGGTTTATCGCGACAAGTTTGGCAGCGCGTTCGATAATCGCACTAATCAACGCCTCGGTTACCGCTTTGTCGTAATTGCTCGCGTTAAAAATAGCCTGGCCCAAGGGGCTGAACGCGGCTGACGGTTCGGCAAGATAATCGCTGACGTTTTTTGTATTAAGCGTTTTGATTTTTTTCAGTTTTTCGGCGGCAGGCGAAGAAAACAATCCCCCTTCTATCGCGGATTTAATCGTCTCGAAACACAGGCCTCCGAGATACGCGCCGGAGAGCATTTTTTCGAATTTCTGCATACCGGGACTGTCGGTTGATGCGTCGAATTTTTTGTCAATTTCACCCTGTTGGGCCTCGAACGCGCCTGATTCGATATTGATAATCATCTCCTTGCCGGCATCGAGTCCGCTGACTTTTTTAATATTATTATTTTTCTCGATATAACAGGTATTAGTGCCGGTGCCGAGAATAAAGCCGACGAAGCTGTCGTACTGTTTATCCGCAAAACCCGCCTTCCCCGACAGCAGCGTCGTTACCGTATCATTTAATATCACAACGTGTTTATTTGCGTCGAGTCCCGCCCGCTTTAGTGCGGCTTTAAGATTTTCACCTATCATTTGCCCGACAACCTGCGGAGCTTTGATTTCCTTGGAAAATACTACAAGCCTGCCGTCCTTGTCGGGCGTTATCACGCAATTGTACGAAAAACAGAATCCGATTCTCCTGCTCGCTTCGACGATGTCCCGTATGTAGTCGACAATAATATCGAAAAACTCTGCTGCCGAAACTTCCTTATCAATTCCAGGCATCTTTTTTTTGCGAAGCTTATCTATAACAGCAACTCCGTTTTCATCGAATGTGACAACAGCTGCGCGAAAATTCGTGCCGCCTGCATCCATAACAATCACCGGCTCACCGACGGGCAGCGATTTACCCATTTCGATATATGTCGGTATCATCGCCAGCGAACTGTCCTGCCCCGCAAGTCCCGCTTCCATCTGTTCTATAAAACGCTGAGCCGCTCGGCTCGTATCGATATCGCCGTGATACATACCGCGAGAACGGAGAAACTGCTCGACTTTTTTATGAACTTCGCTCATCTCCGAATTCCTGAGATTTTTATCAGTTGCTATCCTGCATAACCGTTCGAATGACTGCTATGCCACTGCCACGCGGTTTCTACAATTTTATCCAGCTCCCGGTACCGCGGCTCCCATCCCAACTCTTTTTTTGCCCGTGTCGCGTCAGCTGTCAGCACAGCCGGGTCGCCCGGCCGTCGCGCAGCTTCAATAACTTTGAAGTCTTCGCCGGATACTTTTCGAACCGTATCAATCACCTGCCGCACCGAATATCCCCTGCCGTTGCCGAGGTTATAAACAAGCTGGTTTTGCGTTTCGAGCTTTTCCAGTGCCGACAGATGCGCCCTGCACAAATCCTCGATATGGATATAATCACGTATGCACGTCCCATCCGGCGTATCATAATCGGTCCCGTATACTGCGACGTTTTCCCGTTTGCCCATAGCCGCGGCGATGACAAGCGGAATCAAATGCGATTCCGGATTATGGTCTTCTCCCAACTCGCCCCCGTTGCCCGCGCCTGCCGCATTAAAATATCTCAAAGCTGCATAATGCAGTCTGCCCGTAACGCTTTGAGAGTGACACATTCTTTCGACCGCAAGTTTTGTTTCGCCGTACGGATTAATCGGGATTGTCGGGCACGATTCGGTAATCGGAATTTCACTCGGCATTCCGTACACCGCGGCCGAGCTGCTGAACACGAATTTGCCTACTCCCGCCGCTTCCATTGCGGCCAGAAGATTGTGCGTATTGCACACGTTATTTTGATAATACTTCAAAGGCTGCCGAACTGATTCGGCAACTTCGATAAAAGCGGCAAAGTGCATCACCGCCTCGATTTTATATTTCTTCAAAGTTTGAACCAGCAGCTCGCAATCACAGAGGTCGCCTTCGACGATTTTTGCTTCGCCGACCGCTGCGCGATGTCCCCTGCTGAAATTATCGAAGACCACCGGCTCGTGCCCGCTCGCAGCGAGCATCGCAGTCATATTGCTGCCGATATATCCCGCCCCCCCGGCGATGAGTATCCTCATACTTTTACCGCCCTCATTCGTTCTATAAACTTTTGTTTAGCCGTTTGAGTATCTCCGCTTCCAGACGCCCGTCGCGACCCAAATCCATCCACGTCATACCTTTCTGCTGGTCCGGATTCAGTTGCAGCCGCTGCACCCCAGATGAACTTTTAGTAAATAACGATGCTGACCGGCTCGTGCTGACCGCTTCGCGCTCGGGCAGGCTCATTCGTTCAACCGTTACAATACAATCAGCGCAAACCTGCCCCTGTTCCCGGCTAACATTTATTTCCACTGTTCGCCGAACCGTTTGCAGATTCGCCTCAGCGGTATTGTACTGCCCCACGTTATCATCGCGCCAAAACTCGAAAAACTGTGCGCCGGTCAAAGGTCTCGTTCGAATATACCCCTGTTCGATATCAGCTTTTTCAACTTTAAACTGCATCCGCTCCAGCACCGCCTGTGCGTCGGCCATCACAGTTTCCACCTGCTCGCCGGGCACGCACACAGGCGCAGTTGTCTGAACAGGGGCCGGACCGCAGCCGACCGCAAAAATCATCAATCCCAATCCCGCAAAGAGTATTATCATGTTCATTCTCAGCATTCCTGAATTATGGTTTTCAAAGCGGCTGTTGATTATATGCTTAGCGCAACCCTAACTCAAGAAATCATTTGGTTCCGATAATTCGTATCTTTTCAGCCATAATAAAGCCGGTTTTTGCCGTTCGAGTTTTAATTACTATGTTTTAGGTAGCCAAGCAGCACGTTTTAGAAGTCAATTTTTTATAACAAGTCTTAATTTTTTGGTGACCACTTTATGTATAGCAAACGATTAATCATTACCACACTCACAGCGCTGTTTTTGAACTTAGCTTCATCGGCATTTTGCGAAACCTATTATCTCGACGCGGTTAACGGCGACGATTCGAATTCAGGTACAAGCAATTCGCCGTGGAGAACCGTTGCCAAAGCCCAATCCGTCGTACAGCCCGGCGATAAAGTTATTCTGTCGAACGGGGATTACGACGCATTCACGCCGCCAAATTCCATCTACGACGGTGATGCGACACAGTCACTGGCGGACACTACAATTCACTGGATTACCTGGCAGGCTAAACCGGGCCATACGCCGACATTCAATGCGATATACCTCGAACGCGAAGGAAACAAATATTTCCTCGGTTATTGGCTCAAGGGTCTTAAGTTTCACTGGCTGAGCACAAAAAATATAGTTGCATTAAATATCGAGAACTGCGAGGTCATTGGCTGCAATGACTCTATTGATACTGCATACGGCGGGTTGTCATTTAACTCCAGCAGCAACATCTACGTCGCTGATTCAAAAATACACTTCATAAGGGACAACGGCGTCTCTATCTCGAATTCCTGCCACGTCACGGTCGCCAACTGCGATGTTTACGACATCGGCGTTGACCACTTCACCCTGAGAACCGAGTATAGCGACTGCGTCAATATCAGAATCATCGGCAACACCATTCGAAACACAATGCAGTGGAACTCGTCAGCACATCCGGACGGCATACAGTGCTACGCGTCCAGCGGAAACGGTTTCCGCAATTGCGTCATCGCAGGAAACAAAATGTACAATATGGGCGTGCAGGGAATCTTCACAAGCGCAATTAACGGCGTGTTTGCCGACGGCGTTATCGAAAACAACCTTATCTATGACTGCGGAAGCAGCACGCTCAATATCGCAAACACGAGCAACCTGATATTCCGCAACAATACCGTGTTCGGATACTCCGCGTTTTCTTCGAGCTGCACGAATCTCTCGGTTTACAATAATATCTTCTACGGCTCATACATCCTGCGCGACCCGTACAATCTCAAATACAACGACTACAATATCTATTCGCAGGATTATACCGACTGGCTCAAAGGAACAGAGCCGCACAGCTATATGTATCCGAGAGAACAACTCGCCGCGATGCTCGGCGAACTATTCACCGACGCCGCCGATGACGATTACAGCATCCGTTCGAACTGCATTGCGGTGGATTTCTGTCCGCAGAGTCCCGCCGCCGCCTATGACGACATTCTCGACCAGCCTCGCGACAGCCTGCCCGACGCCGGCTGCTACGAAATTATGGGCGACACACCACCCCCGGTCGAAGAGCCGCTGGATGAAGAACCTCCGGCTGAAGAGCCGCCTGCTGCCGAGGAACCGCCTGCTGAAGAACCTCCAGCCGAAGAGCCGCCTGCTGATGACGGCACAGATGATGGGACATCAAATGATATCCCGCATCCAAGAGTACAGAAACAAATTGATTCGGTAAACAGAACGATGACATGCACGGATGCTCGATACGAAATGCAAATTGGGCGTATGGATAGTTTGAAAGATAAAATAAGCAGCAGGGATATGCTGCAGGAAAAAAAGGATAAAAAAATAGACCGCATCGACACAAAGATTGAAAAAATAGATTTATCTTACGAACGAAAAATGGAACTGCTTACGCAAAAACTTTCACAATTAGTCTCTTCAGCGAATACAGATTAAAATAGTCTATCTAACGCATTAACGATTGAGTTCCGTTAAAGCTCTCGGCTGTTTAGCTGAGAGCTTTTTTATTGGATTTTTTTTGCATATTCATTGAATTAAAAATATCCACAGGTTAATATAAAAAATTAAAAGTTTTTTTCTGCTCTGTATCTCCGTAAGTTCTTTTTTCACAAGAATGTAAAATCCCCTGATTCTATGAGGGTTTTACCGGGTCCGGTAAAACCTCTTGTTTTATTTTTTCTTTTCTCTATATTGGGCTTAGGGTTGATGGAAGAGCAATTCTACTATGCTGTACAGGGTGTTTTTTTGGCGAACACTCCTGCAGCTGACAATCAAAAATGATTTGGTGCGAGAGATTCTCGGTCTTTGGCATTTCCGGTCAAGACCGGTGGTCTTACAGCCGATGCTGTAACTATGCTCCTTGCACTTGGTATGGTTTTGAAGGATGATGTGATGAGAAGCAAAGGACTGCGCGTTACTCTAACAATAATGTTTTTCAGTCTCACCGCCGCCGCATTTTCACAAACCTGGTATCTCGACGCATCGAAAGGCAAAGATTCGAATCCAGGCACAAGCTCTGCACCATGGAAAACCGTGGCAAAAGCGCAATCCGTTGTCGAACCCGGCGACAAAATAATTTTGTCAAACGGCAGCTACGATTCGCTGACTCCCCCGAATGTTATTTACGCCGATGACCCCTACGTATCTTTGGACGATACCGACATCGACTGGATTGTCTGGGAAGCAAAACCCGGCCATAAGCCGGTCTTCGACAGTCTCTATTTTGAAAAAAGCGGAAACAAGTATTTCCTGGGCTACCGGCTCAAAGGGCTGAAGCTCACAGAAATAACAGCGAAAAATATGGTCGCGTTAAACGTGGAAAATTGTGAAATCGTCGGATGGGGCAATGATATAGCTACCGCACACGGCGGACTCCAAATTTCCGAGAGCAGCAATATTACAGTAAAAAATTCCGAAATTCATTTCATCAAAGAAAATGGCGTATCAATTTCAGGCTCGGCTTATGTCACCATCGAGAACTGCGACATTTACGATATCGGTTCGGACCATTTCACTTTGAGAACGGAATACCGTGATTGTGAAAACATTCGCATCGTTGGGAACATAATCAGAGATACGATGCAATGGAATTTATCAGCGCATCCCGACGGCATTCAGTTTTATGCTTCCAGCGGAAATGATTTTAAAAACTGTCTCATTGCCGGCAACAAAATATACAATATGGCTGTACAGGGAATATTTACGAGCGGAATTGACGGCAGGTTCCTCGACGGTGTCATTGAAAATAATCTGATATATAACTGCGGGAACAGCTCATTAAATATGGCAAACACAAATAATTTGATATTCCGCAACAATACCGTGTTCGGATACTCCGCGTTTTCTTCGAGCAGTACGAACCTTTCCGTCTATAACAACATCTTCTACGGTTCGTACATCCTGAGAGATCCACACGGACCTAAGTATAACGACTACAATATTTATTCGCAGGATTATACCGACTGGCTCGACGGCACCGAGCCGCACAGCTATATGTATCCGAAGAGTCAGCTTTCCGCGATGCTCAGCCAGTTATTCACAAATGCAGCTGCAAACGATTACAGCCTGCGTTATAACTGTTTGGCGGTGGATTTCTGCCCTCTCACGCCGGCCGGAGCTTCGAACGACATGCTCGGAAAAACCCGCAGTAGATATCCCGACGCAGGCTGTTACGAGTATAACGGTTCAATTCCCTCAGGAAATGACGGTGAGCTGCCTGCCGAAGACAATCAGGATTCGATAGACGCGAAAACTCAAAGGCAAATTGATAAAATTAATCAACTGATTAACCGTATGGAAAATCGGTATCAAACAATCGTTGATAAACTGAACAGCAAAATTGATTCGATAGCCGGTTCCAGTATGCCCGATGACAGGAAAACGAAACTTATTGAAAGAATGGAATCAAGAATTCAGAGATTTGAAAATTCCTATAACGCTAAAATAGAAAAACTCGAAGACAAACTTTCGGATGTGACTCCGTAGATTTTTATTTGCAACTAAAAAACCCGGCTGAAAAAAATGTCAGCCGGTTTTTTTTTATGCGCCTAAACTTTTTCAAAAACCGTAAACAGGCCTAAGCTGGTCCTCCGTTGGAAGCGTGGGATAATATTCGCCTCTCGGCCCGATATATCCCGGCCCGCTCTTTTGAAGATTAACGGCAATTATCGAGCCGTTGCTGTTGGTCACGTGGACCGTAACGGTGTTCATCTCGCTCCTGAGGTTCGCCATTTGGGCCTGCGATTTTTGCTTGTCCTGCTCGTTGCCGAGAATATAGCCGACTCCGCCGCCGACCGCTGCGCCTATCAGCGTCGATTCGGTGTGTCCGCCGGCCAATTGTCCGATACCGGCTCCTGCCGCGGTTCCGATTAGCGCGCCGGTCTGGGCATCGGACTGACAACCAGTAGCAATCAACAAGCCCAAAAGTGCAATCGCAAGCATAACTGTTTTAATTTTCGATGACATTTTTATATCTCCTATATATTCCCCTGTTCGTTTTGTCCTTCGACTTTATCGATTAAATTAATAAGTATTTCGACGGCTTCTTTGTTCAGGTCGTACTGTGCCGCGTTCTCAAGCTGCTGACGCGCCTGATCGTATTCTTCGATTCCGAGCAGTTGATAACCTAACAACAGTGACATATCGGGGTCATAGGCAAACGTATCCGCACGGTTTTGCAGCTGTTCGATTTGCGCTAAAAGAATTTCCTCGTCGTTGTATAATCCGCGCGGGAAATACAGCCCCTGTTCCTCGGTCGGCATCGCGACAAGCGCCGCCCGCAGGGTATCCGCCGCTTTGGAATACTGCTCCGTCGCGAACAGCGCCTGTGTATACGCAAAAGGAAGAACCAAATCATCAGGCTCGAGCGCGACCGCGTCGGCGAACGCCTTTGCAGCCGTAGTATAATCTTCCTGCTCGAACGCCGTCACGCCGTCTTCAAAAAATTTGTCGGTCAGCGTCTGCTCGTCAGGAGTCTGCTGCTTCTGCTCTTCGAGTTTCTGACGAACGTCCTCGAAAGTGGTTTCATCGACACCCTGCAGCGGCGGGCTGTATTCGCTCGATGTGTAGCCGCCGGTGTCGGTATCATAGATATAATTATTGTACGTGTAATAGTTGTACGTATCGCCCGTCTCGTATGCTATCGGATAACTGCCGTACCAGGTGTAGGGATGGAAGCCGTACCAGTAATAACGTGTGCTGGTGTAACAGGTCGGCCAATATCCGAAGCTCACAAACACGTACTTGCGATGATAGCTCGGCCGGACATAATTCGCGAAAACATTATGCCTGTACCTGTAAAGCACCGGATAACCGTAGCCTCGCCATACAATATGTTTATAAATTCCAGACTTTCTGCCGGGAAACCTTCTTTTTACGTGAACGGGCGTGCCGCTTTCATTATGCCTTCGGAAAACGCCTGGCCTTGTGAAACGGCTGGTGTCATCGCGTACAAATTTCCTGCTGACGTTTCGTGTAAAAGTATTGCCGTTTCTTGTTACCGTTTTCTCGACGTTGCGTTCCCTGACAACCTTTGTACCGCCGGGGGTAACAATTCGTTCAATGTTAATATCACGATTTACCGTTTTGCTGTTGTTGGTAAGCCTTTCAGCGCGCGCCTCAGCTCGCTGCTCTTGTTTGTCATTTCGCAACTCGATACGCTCTGCCCGGTTTTCCTGTCGCTGCTCCTGCTTGACCGCGCGTTGCTCGGCCTGGACAGCCTGATTGATTTGCCGCTGCTCGACCCGTGCCTGCTGGTTCTCCTGCCGCTGAGCCTGTTTGACCGCGCGCTGTTCTGCTCTCGCCTGTTGCTGAACGGCTTTTTGCTGCTGTTTTACTTCACGCTGTTCCGCTCGCACCTGCTGTTTGGCCTGTCGCTGCTCGACCCGCGCCTGCTGTCGCGCAGCAGCTTTTTCACTTTTTCCAAAAGCAGTACCGGCAAATAGTACCGCAACGAGTGCAATCAACATTACTGCTATTTTCGTTTTGTTTTTCAGCGTTAACATAATACGCCTCCTTTGCCTTCCCAAATTCCCTTCTGCTCTTTAAATCAACTCACTTTTTATGGCCGTTAATTCCTAATAGTTTATCGAAATATTTCGTCGCTCTTTCCGACACCCTTATTAAAACCTGCTCTTCTTCTTTCGTGGTGTTCAGTGCCTTGTAAAGCTGATTCATCAGTTCAGTTCTCTTGCTTTGCATTTGTTCTACTGCTTTCTTCCCCTTTTCCGTCAGCGTCACCAAAGTTACTCGCTGATTATCCGGCTCGATGTTCTTGCTCACGAATTTCTTGTCCCGCCACAGCCTTGTTAAATCGGTCGAAATCGTGCTGTAGCTGACGTTCGGCACCGCCTCTGATATATCCGATACGTTCATCGTTCCTTTTTCTTTCAGCAATTCGAGTATCAAAAATTCCCGCTGGCTGACTTCGGCATCTTCCCCCTGTGCCTCCTGGGTGGCTTTGAAAGTCAGCATCCTGTTACTTAATCCCATTATCGCGTTCGTAACCTTCGGACCCATCTGTTTTTTGCCCTTCAACTTTCTATTATTTAATATGCTGATTTAACCACGCTTGAATTTTTATTAACTTTTACAAACCTAATATTAAATACGACGCAATTTATCAATTGTCAAACAATTTTTTAATGGAACATATCAACCGCTGATAGATATACCCAAAAAAAGGGCGTCATTATGCAGTTTTCAAAGATAAATCGTTTTGCGACAAACACTTAAGTATACTCGTCCCGCCTTAAAGCTTTTTAGCGGTTATTTACTTTTTAGCTGTTTTCACAGTAATAAACGCTTAAAGCCGCCGTTTTATTCCACGTCTTTGTCGCCGCTCATTTTCTCACCGAGCCACTGCACGTCTTTGCCGAACCCCTTTACGGTCTGGCAGCCAGCCAGGCTGTATACCAGCAAAGCAAGTATCGCAGCTAACAGCGCCTTTTTAATCATCCGCGAGCCTCCTTACTCAAAGCATCACCATCGCCGTTTTAAACGGCTAAGCGCATAACAGCTATTTGCGTTCGAAATGAACTGCTGATTTTTCTGTATCAGTGCCGTGAGACCATCAGCTGCAAATCTTCAAGCAAGCTCTGCAGGTCCTCTTCGTGCTCGACTTCCTGCTCCAGAATCGTCAGTGCCATATTGAACGTTACCGGGTCTTTGGTCTGCGTTTCCTGTATCATCTTCTGATAAACGTCAATTGCGCACTGCTCGCCCTTGATATTCTGTTCGAGAATGATTTTTACATACGGGTCGTCAGGAGCGTCATATCCGCAATTGGTCCATTTGTACCATTCCTGCGGCTTGGTGATAGGCGTGCCGCCTAATTGGATTATCCGATTAGTCAGAAGCAGTGCGTGCCCCAACTCTTCCGTCGCGTGCTGCTCAAGCTCGGCTATCACGGCGTCTTTCATCGGCCCCTTGACGATTTTAGCGCCCAGCCAGTATTGATAATAGGCCAGCCATTCGTCACAGAATGCCCGCTGCAACAGTTCGAGCAGTTTGTTTACATCCATCCCGACAATCTGGGTTCCTCTTGTGCCCATAACCGTTCTCCTTTAAGAAGTTAAAGCAAATATAAACTCCAAACTTGCTGCTATTTTATCGTTCGCCCGCTAAAAGGCAAGTGACCATTACAAAACTTGCTCAATTTCAATCGCGACTATATAATAGAAGCACCATATCCAAAAATTAAGGGGTCGGCAAATGGCTGAAAGCTATTCGATAGATAATAAGGTCTACGCCACCGAGGACCTGCAGCGGCTGAGCATGCACGATATGTTTATGTACTTCAAGGAGCAGGGGGCAATGAAAGTCTCCGACCTGCACATTAAAGTCGGTTCGCCCATCAGTTACCGCATCAACGGCGACCTGCAAAAACTCAAAGGCGTCAACGTCACGCATGAAATGGCAAAGCAGCTCCTCTATCCGCTGCTTACCGAAGAAAAACTCTTCAAACTTGAAAATGAATACAGCGTTGACTGCTCGTACCGAATGGGCCAACTGCAGTTCCGCATCAACATATTCAAAGAAAACGATGGGCTTTGTGCCGCCGTCCGCGCGCTGTCACTCGATATCCCGCCGGTCGAGCAAATCGGTTTTCCCAACACCGTCTGGGAAGATATCATCAATCGCAAAGCCGGCCTTGTGCTCGTCACCGGCATCACCGGCGCAGGCAAGAGCACGACTATCGCGTCACTGATTGACAGAATAAACCGTAATCGTGCCTGCCGCGTAATCACGCTCGAAGACCCTATCGAATATATCTTCGAACAAAGGCATTGCGTAATCTCCCAGCGAGAAGTCGGCAGGGACGTAAAGAATTTCAGTGAAGGCCTGAAAGAAATGCTCCGCGAAGACCCCGATATTATCTTCGTCGGCGAAATGCGCGATACAGAAACAATATCAATGACACTAATGGCCGCCGAGACGGGCCATCTTGTTTTTTCGACGCTCCATACCCGCGACACTACCGGCACAATCACGAGAGTTCTCGATTATTTCCCCGAAGGCAAACAGGCCGAGGTCCGCAACCAGTTATCGCTGGGCCTGCGATGTATTATCAGCCAGAAATTAATCCCGCGAAAAAACGGTAAAGGCCGAATCGTCGCGATGGAAATTCTCAATAACAATTACGCCTGCGCGAACAATATCCGCACCGGCAAAATCGAGCAGATTTATTCGCAGCTTCAAACACGAACGAAAAACGAACCCGACGAAAAAATGATTACTATGGAAGCCCACCTGGCAAAGCTCGTCAAATCCGGCGATATTGATTTGCTCGAAGCGCAGAAATGGGCCAACAATCCGAAAACATTTGTCGATGCTATGCGGCAAATCGAGCCTGAAAAAAATCCGCGAAGATAATCTATGATTTATTTGTGGTCGATTCTGTTAATATTAATTAATACGATATGCCTGCCGATAACAGCTTTCGCGCTGCCCGGCAACTGGCTAATGGTTATCACGACTACCGCCTTCGCCTGGCTGCTCCGTGAACAGAACTTCATCTCGGTTTACACGCTCATCGCTATTACACTGCTGGCGTTTATCGGCGAAGTGCTGGAATTTTTCGGCGGTATGGGAGGCGCGAAAAGAGCCGGTGCGGGCTTTTGGGGTTCGCTCGGCGCAATCATAGGCGCGATAACCGGCGCAATTGCCGGCACGTTTTTAATCCCTGTCCCGTTTATCGGCACAATAGCAGGTTCCGTCCTCGGCGCCGCTTTGGGTTCAGCAGCTTTAACAACCGCAAAAGGCGAAAACAAAAGGACAACAATCGCGATGCACGCCGGACTTGGCCAATTCATCGGCTCGACAATGAAATTAATTGCAGGTGTTGTGATTTGGTTTGTCGTCGCGGTCGCCGCCTTCTGGCCGTGAAATTGTTTGAAAAAACAGTGTAAATCTGTGTTAATCCGTGTCTGATTATCTCTGCGCAATCAGCGAAATCTGCGTCTAATTTACGCCACGGCGGCGGATTCCTCCTGGGGCGATTCGTACTGGTCGAACTGAACGCTGATTTTCTTGCTCACGCCCTTGGTCTGCATCGTGATTCCGTACAGCACGTCGGCGATGCTCATCGTCCGCTTGGCGTGCGTTATAACCACGAACTGCGACTCCTTGCGGAACTCGCGAATCATCATATTGAACCGCTCGTTGTTCGCCTCGTCGAGAGCCGCGTCGACCTCGTCGAGGAAACAGAATGGCGAAGGCTTCGTCTTGAACACCGCGAACAAAAGCGCAATCGCCGTCATCGATTTTTCACCGCCGGAGAGCAGCGAAATGCTCCGCGTCTCTTTTCCCGGCGGCTTTGCCATAATTTCGATACCCGCTTCGAGAATATCATCGGATTCTTCGAGAAGTATGTCGGCCTTGCCGCCGCCGAACAGCTTGCGGAAGATTTCCTGGAAGTTGTTGCGAATCTCCTCGAAGACCTGCTCGAATTTCTCGCGGCTCATCTTGTTGAGCCTGCTGATTAGCTGCTGCAATTGTCCCTTGCCGCTGTTGAGGTCCGCGACCTGCCCCGACAAAAATTCCTGCCGTTTTTCGAGGTCGTCCTGTTCGGTAATGGAATCGAGATTGACGTTGCCCAGCCGGTCGATTTTGCCGCGAAGCTCGTTAATTTCTTCCCGCACCGCCTGCCAGTCCACCTGCTGGTCGTTCTGGAAATTCTCGAACGCCTGCGCCAAATCGATTTGCAGTTCCTCGCGCACCCGCTCGGTCAAGTCCTGCTGCTTGACTTCCAATTGGCCAAGCTCGATTTTAATTTCGCTGATTTTCGCCTCGACTTGCGTCTGCTCCGCGCGCTCCTGCCGTACAAGCTCCTGCGTCTCTTTTTGTTTTTCCAGCAACTCCTCGATTTGCCCGTGCAGTTGCCTGCTGCTCTGCTGCGTCTGCTCTTTTTCCACGTAGAATTGTGACACCTGCGACTCGCAGCTTAGTATGTCATTTTGTGCCTGTTCAGCCTGCTCGCCGCAGGATTTTATTTCCTCCAGTGCGCCCGCCTCGGCTCCCTCGCTGTCGGCCAACTGTTTTTGCAGCGTCTGTATTGTTTCATTAACCGCCTTGGCCTGCTGCTCTGTCCTGCCAAGCGAAATCCGAAGTTCGGTTAGGTTTTCCTTCTGTATCTGCAACTGTGCTTGTTTGTTCCTGCAGTCTTCTTCGAGCTGTTTGATTCTCTCGTTTCGCTGATTGTTAACCGTCTCGAGTTCTTCGAGTTTCTGCCGTGAATTGTATTCCCGCTTTACCGACTGCGCGATTTGCTCTTCGAGCATCTCGATTTCGCCGCAGATTAAAGGCTGCTCCTCGCGCAGCCTCTTGATTTCCTTTTCGTAATACGAAATTTTGGACGTGATTTCAGTCCTCTCGGTATTGGATTCGTAAACCGCCGTCCGAAGCTCCGACTGCAATTTCGCCAGGTGCTCTTTGGACTGCTCGGCTGTGCCCAGCTGCTGTTCAAGCTCAGTTACTTCCGCTTCCATATTGCCGATGATTTCTTCGAGCTGCCTGATTCGGCTCTTTCTGCTAATCAATCCCGACGTTTTGCCCATCGGCCCGAGTTTAACGCTGCCGTCGAAACTAACCAACTCGCCCTTTGCGGTTACGAACTGATATTTATCCGCGAATCGGCCGGCTAATTTCATCGCCGAGCTGACTGAATCCACCAGCAACGTCTTTCCGAGCAGCTGCCACGCCAGCGGCGCGAATTTCGAATCATATTTAACAAACTCGACCAGCCTGCCCTTGATATTTTCATCCCTGCTCAAATCCGCAGAATCATAAAACTGCCCGACACGGTCGATGCATAAAAATGTCACTCGCCCGTCGAGGCTGTTGATTGTTTCGTTATCGCCGAGCAGTTTTTCCGTGCTGTTGACAATTACCGAATCGGTCCTGCCTTCGAGGCACGCCTCGACAGCCGCGGCGTATTCCGCGTCTGCACTGATGCAATCGGCTACCAACCCTTCGATATAATCGAACCTGCCGTCCGATCTTCGTTTTTCAATTATCGCCTTGACCGCCGGTGCGAGTCCTTCGAATCTTCCT
>JBBABK010000021.1:0-15405 GCA_041657685.1 Phycisphaerae bacterium
CGGTCACGAGCGAATATCGTTTTCGCGGCGACAACGTATGCAGGATGTATCTTCACGCGGTGCATTTTACCGGCAAGCTGGTTTCGAACTATCATAAATATCATCAGGGCAGGGTCGCATTTATTAAGTATTATCTGGCGACGGGTGACACGGCCAATGCCAGGCTGCTGTATGAAGAAATCAAGGATGGTTACGAGAGCGGTTTTCGAACGGAAGGTTTGTTTAAAGAGCTTATTGCGATAGCGGAACGGCTCGATGATAAAAAATTTCTCAAAAAGATTTCAAAGGATTATTTCGAACGTATGCCGCGTAAATGTCTGAGGGTGGCACTTGAGAAAAAATCGCTGCCGATGATGACGGCGATTTTTCCGTCGGTGCCTTTATGGGCGGGCAGCCGAGTTATCAGTAAAGGGATTATCCGCAATAGCCACGGCCGTAAATAAGTTTTCGAATCCGACGATTGTCAGCAGGAATTTGAAAGTTGAACAGAATGGATAATAAGAAGAATGCACCGAAGGTATCGGCTGTGCTGGTTAACTGGAACGGCCCGGATGTTACGGCTGAGTGTATGGAATCGCTGAGAAAATCCGATTATCCGAATCTCGAAGTTGTCGCGGTCGATAACGCATCGACGGACGGCTCGGCGGACAAACTGGAAAAACTGTTTCCTGAGATGACCGTTTTAAGGAGCAAGATAAATCGCGGCTGGGGCGGCGGGACAAACGTCGGGTTAAAATACGCGATGGAAAACGGCAGCGATTATATATGGCTGCTCAATAACGACCTTGTCGTCGAGCCTGATAGTTTAAGTAAGCTGGTCGCGGCTGCGGAAAAGACAGATGAAGCGGTGCTGGTCAGCCCGATACTTTATTTTTATGCGACGCGGGACAAGATTCAGCACTGCGGCTCGGAGTTCGACTGGAAAAATTACGTCGTCAGAAATATCAGCGACCTCGACGAGATTGCATCTATAAACGAGAAGGATTTCTGGACGTGGTGCACTGCCGTTTTGATGAAGCGTGAGGTTGTCGAAAGGACAGGCTATTTCGACGAGAAGTATTTTATTTATTTCGATGACCTTGATTACTCTGCAAGAGCGCTGAGCGCGGGATGCCGGCATAAGCTGGAGACCTCGGCGAAGGTTTATCACAGGAGTCACTCGGCGGACACCGGCGGGGTAAGGAGCCATCCGCTGCATTATTTTTATTACCAGACTCGCAATGAGTACTGGTTCTGGAGAGAGCGGGCGAAGGGATTAAAAAGGTTCGTATTTTTCCGGATGTATCTGGCAAGACTGATAAGAATGCTGGCGTATTATCAGAGGGAAGGCTGGGACGATATTATCGAGGCGAGCCTGGCGGGTTTGTACTGCGGCTTGCGCAATATCGGCGGACACTGGGATAAAAATATCAAGATGCCGCGGCGATGGAAAAATCTGATTATGAACCGGCCTTATTTCTGGGTCCGGCTTTGTGAGGTCAACGCAGGCAAGGTTAAGGATGCGTTGCTCGGCAGAAAAAAAACATTTTCTGCGTCAGAGGCTGAGCGATAACGAGATGAAACACTATGTTTTTTTGACGAACGTGCCGCAGGGATACGGCTGGGGCGGATGCGAACAGCAGATGCTTGATTATTTCAGGCGCGCTGATTTAAGGAATACTAAAATAACAGTCGCAGTGACGCGGGACGTTTTTACATCGAAAATCGAGCAGGCAGGGTTAGCCGTAAAAGTGGTATTTTATCCATTTCAGTTTAACGCAGGTTCGATAAAGCGATTTTTCCGGATGCGAAGTTTTCTAAAGCGGTTATCAGCAGACGGGGTGATAGTTGTTCAGAACGATTTTTTGAAGTTCAAGCTGTCCGAATTTGCGGCAGCGTACCTCGCGGCCAAAGGCAATGTTTATTCGCTTGAAGTTCTCGGTGCCTCGGAGCCTGTACGGCCTGCGGCAAGAATGCATTTTAAGGTAATACCGGGCCTTGCATTTCGGTGGCGCCTCGGACAAATCGCCTTGATGCTGCGAGAGAGATTATGCAGGAAGGTTCTGGCCGCCAGTGAAGAGGTAAAGGAGCGGATGGTTAAATGGTATCACTACCGTGCCGGTAATATCGAGGTGGTTTTCAAAGACATTGATTCTGATAAGTATCGCCCTGACAGCTTGGCACGTGAAAATATGAGAAGCAGGTACGGCATAGGCAAGACGGACGTTGTGATTATAAGTACCGCGCGATTT
Source organism: Phycisphaerae bacterium (assembly GCA_041657685.1). Lineage (GTDB taxonomy): Bacteria > Planctomycetota > Phycisphaerae > Sedimentisphaerales > Anaerobacaceae > JBBABK01. The sequence continues at coordinate 2,232 of JBBABK010000021.1, forward strand.
TGCGGGCAGAAGCGTCTTGACAGACTGATTAACGCTTTCGATGAGGTTTGTCGGGGCAGGGATAATTTTTGGCTGTTTATGGTTGGAGACGGTCCGCTGCGAGCGTACCTGGAAGATTTGGCCGGGCGCAAATCAATGCGTGACAGGATTAAATTTGTCGGGCATCAGGAAGACGTGGCAGTTTTTTTACAGATGAGCGATATATATGTTTTGCCTTCGGAGCTTGAGGGACTTGGAATTGCATTGTTAGAGGCTATGGCTGCCGGCCTGGTGGCAGTAGCGACGAAAACGCCGGGGCCGAATGAAATTATAAATGACTCTGTAAATGGTTTTCTGGTTGAGAGGGATGAACAGGCGGTAGCTGACGGGCTGCGCAAGGCGTTAAGGCTTAGTGAATCGGAGAGAGTGGAAATGACTTCGGCGGCAAGGCAGCTTGTGCAGAAAAAGTTCGGCGTTGAAAACTGTACGCTGAGGGCTTTGCAAATAATGGGGATTGACTGCGTAACGGTCAAGACGGACAGGTATTCTGTAGCGTCGCCGAGCCGAGCTGTTCCGCAAGTTCGATAAAACACGTTTTACAGCGAGATAACCATGCAGACTGAAAATAACACAAAGAACATTACAGTCGTACTGACTCCTTTCGATGAGTACAACCCGTACCTTTCGGAGCTTGCGGGGCATCTCTGCGAGGAAGGCTGCAGGGTAATCACCAGCGGCGACCTGAAAGACGCATATAAAATAATTATCCGGGGCGGCGAAAAGGTTGACGTGCTGCACCTGCACTGGCTGCGGATAAAAACAGGCTCTAATATTTTTCGCACGCTTATCCGCGTCTTCGCATATCTTGCAAGACTGGTTAATTTACGAGGGCGGGGAGTGAAAATCGTGTGGACGGTTCATAATATGCTGCCGCACGAAACGACCAGGCCGAGGCTTGAGCTTTGGGTTCGCAAAATCGCGGCGAAACTCGCGAATGTGCTGCTGGTTCACAGCGAAGGGGCAAAACAGCAAATCGTGTCGCGATATAAATTGAAAAACAGCAGCAAGGTTCGCGTGATTGAGCACGGAAATTATATCGGTTTTTATCCCAATGAAATCAGCAAACAACAGGCGAGGCGACAGCTCGGGATTGATGAGGATAAGACGGTGATTTTGTGTTTCGGGACGCTGCGGCCTTATAAGAACGTAGAAGGGCTGATATATAATTTTGCCAACGTTGCGAAAGATGACGCGCAACTGCTTGTCGTGGGGCACCCGCTGTCGGAACAGTACGGCCGAGGCATAACCGATTACGCGAGCCGGTGCGAGAATGTTACGGTTATTGCGGAGTATGTTCCGTCCGAGCAGGTGCAGGTATATATGAATGCCTGCGACGCGGTCGTGTTTGCGTACAGTAATTCGCTGACTTCCGGAGTGGCGCTGCTCGCGATGTCATTCGGCAGAGCGTGCATAGCCCCGAGGAGCACCGCGTTCGAGGAAGTGCTCGATGAGGCAGGCGCGTTTTTGTTCGACCCTGATGACGGACATGGGCCGGCCGAAACGATTAGACGGACAATAGCGGAGCGTGAAAAACTGGATGCGATGGGCCGGTATAATTACGAGCGGGCCGCGCAGTGGGACTGGATGACGATATCACGCAAGGTGCTTGGTGTTTATTTTGAAGTGCTTGGGAAGAAGGCAAGTGAACGGAGTCAGCTTGCGGGCATAACGAATTTTTGTGATTAACCAGTAATGCAATACAACAGAGCCAAAAAAATATTATATATTTGCGGTCACGTTCCGTGCCCCGCCGCTTGCGGAGCTCAGCTTCGAATTTTGAATATCGGCAGACTGCTTCAGCAGCAGGGTGAGGTTCGCCTGATTGTCATTCGGTACGGCGAGCTTGCAAAGCAGGAGCTTGAGGCAACCAGAGCTGTTTTCGGGGACTTTGATTATTATGTCCCTGAGAATTCCGCCGGCCGGGGGATAACACCCCGAATTCGGCGCGGTGTTGACCTGCGGTGGGTTCGTGGTCGGACCGAGACGGTTTCGGCTGATGTGCAGGCGCGGATAGCAAAGTTATGTGCGGATTATGACATCATTTGGATTCATACTCTTGCCGCGGCGGACAGGCTGGGCCGATATTCGTGGCTGCCTAATTCGGTGCTGGACGTCGATGATTTACACAGCCGTAAACACAAACAGCAAATAAGATTCGAAAAAGGAATCGGGAACAAAGCCAGGTCTGCCTGGCGGATGCTGCTGCAAGTGAGGTGGGAAAAGGATATTTTGAATCGTTTCGGTGCAGCGTGCGTGTGCAGTGACATTGACCGCAGGTTTTTTAAAAATGACCGTCGTGTTTTCATTTTACCCAACGGTTTCGAGGTTTCGTCCGAGGAACCGGCGAGGAATCTTAACGGCTTTGCGAGAATCGGCTTTATAGGCACGTTGTCGTACCGGCCGAATTTCGAAGGTCTGAACTGGTTTATAAAAAAGATACTCCCGAGAATCGTAGTGAACAATCCGGGTGTTTGCCTGAGGGTTGTTGGAAAGATACCCGATAATATGAAGCTCGTTGAACGTCCCAATGTCCGTTATCTTGGTTTTATGGATGACCCGTCCGGGGAGATTTCAACGTGGTCGGTTTCCATTGTGCCGCTGCGAGTCGGCGGCGGAACGAGAATCAAGATACTCGAAAGCTTCAGCAGGATGTGTCCCGTTGTCAGCACTTCCGTCGGGGCGTACGGGCTGGAGGTGCAAAACAACAGGCATCTGCTTATTTGCGACCAGGCTGATGAATTTGCACAGGCCTGTACAAGGCTGCTGGGGCAGCCGGACGCTGCGGCGATTCTGGCAAAACAGGGGCGTGCCTTGTTGAAGGAGAAGTATACGTGGGAATCATCGCGTCGGGCGGTGGAAAATGTTTTAGAGCGATGCGCGGGCGGGTGATTTTTTAAATGCCGAAAGTAAGTGTAATAATCCCTCTTTATAATAAAGCAAGGTACATCGCGCGTGCGCTGGATTCTGTTTTTGCGCAGACGCATAAGGATTTCGAATTGATTGTGGTGGATGACGGTTCCAGCGATGACGGAGTTGAAATCGCGCGAAGGTACAATGATGCCCGCCTTGTGCTCATCCGCCAGGCGAACAGCGGGCCGGGCGCGGCTCGCAACAGGGGCATCAGGGAAAGCACGGCTCCTTATGCGGCGTTTTTGGATGCGGACGATGAATGGCTGCCTGATTTTTTAGAGAGCTATTTAGAGAAAATAGAATCGCATAAAAGCTGCGATGTTGTCATAGGGCCTCAGTTATTCGGCGCTCAGAAGAAAAACCGGGGCGCATCGTGGAGGGAAATGGGAATTGAACAAGGTCCGTGGAGACTGCATAGCGGCTCTACGCGTGAGGACCTGGAATTAATAAATGAACTGTTTCATCCCTGCAGCTCTTTGTTCAGGCGAGATGTGATTGAGAGATACGGCGGGTTTTATGACAAAAATAACTGCCGTTACAGTGAGGACAGGTATCTTTGGCTGCAGATAGTTTTGAATCACGAGATATATATAACCACCAGGCCTGCATTCTGGTATCACTCGGAGAACTCGGAATTATATCCGCCCGACGCGTACGGCAAGGCGGGCTATGTTTCTCCGGTATTGCTGGACCCTGCGAGGATATACGGCAGTTGTCCGCCCGAATATTTAGACATTCTGCAGCGTTACCTGTGCAGCCTGGCGCTGAAAACCGTCGGTATGAATTACCTGAAAATGGACAGGGAGCAGTTAAACGGCCTGATGGCAGGGGTTCCCTGCAGAAGATATTTTTTGTGGAAGTATCTTAAGACGAGAGTGAAAATATCATTGATGCGCCGGTTCAAGACCGGCAAAATCAGAAAAAAATATTTGCCCGAGCAGGTCAAGAGGCAGTACCGGCGTGTGCGAGCCGCGGTTTTGAGCGCGGGCCTGCGCGTGAACGGGGATTATCCGCAGCCGCAGGAAGAATTGCGGGCCAGCGGAGATATGTCGGTGATTATCCCGATATGCGATGCGCCGGTAGTGACGGCGAGATGTTTGCGGAGCGTGGAACGGTACGGCGGAGACGCGGAGATTATTCTGGTCAATGACGGCTCGGAGATGCCGGAAACGATTGAGATAATAAATGATTTTCAAAATCGCAACGGATGGAAGCTGATTAACAATCCAAAAAGACTCGGACATACGCGGGTGAATAATAACGCCGCCAAGCAAGCGACGCGGACGTATTTGTGTCTGCTGAATTCCGACACGGTATTGACGCCGTGGAGCTGGCGCGGTGCGGCGGAGGCGTTCGAAGCGGATGAGAATATTGCGGTTGCCGGGCCTTCGACGAGCAGGTCGTCGAGCACCCAGCAGGTGAGCAGGGCTTCATACTGCAGGATGTACTGGAGCGATAAGCAGATTTGGTCGTTCGCGAATAAGTATGTATCGAGTCGGCCTGACAGGGCGTGGGTTGATATGGATTATGTGGATGGTTTTGCGTTTTTTATCCGGCGCGAAATCTGGGAAGAGATGGGCGGTTTCAATACTGAGATTCCCGACTACGGCAATGAGCTTGAGCTTTGCGAACGGATTCGAAAAAAGGGATACAGAATTGTATGGACGGCGAACAGTTATATTCATCATTTCGGCAAGAGCAGCTACGGCAAACTTGACGCCGCAATTCGGGCGTAATTTTTAATGCGAACAAAAAATACTGAACCGTTGGTAAGCGTAATCATACCGGTGTATAACCGCTCGGATAAAATCTGCGCCGCGGTCAACAGCGTGCTCGGGCAGAACTATCCGAATATCGAACTGATAGTTGTCGACGACGGCTCAACGGACAATACTGCCGAGGTATTGAAGAAATATGGGGACAGGATTCGGGTTCTGCACCAGCTGAACAACGGGCCTGCGGTTGCGAGGAATCACGGGACATCGGCATCGAAGGGCGAGATTATCGCGTTTCTCGATTCGGATGACGTGTATCTGCCGGGGAAAATCGAAAGGCAGGTAAAAGTTCTGCAAAAGTGCGGCGAGGATGTGCCTTGCTGTCTGTGCAACTCGATTGTGGAATATGACGGCAAGAAGACGACGAGTTTCGAGCGGGCGCCGCTGGAAGTCAGATTCGATGAATGTTTATTTTTGAATGTGACGGAAGTGCTGGTGACACGATTCGTTTTGTTTAACCAGACGGTCGCGATTCGGCGATGGGCGTGGGAGAAGGTCGGCGGCTTTAACACCGCCGTCAATTATATGGAAGACCACGAGATGGCATTGCAGTTATCGCTGCTGGGGCCCTGGGCGTTGATTCGTGAACCGCTGGTTGTGTACAGGTTCGGCGGTTGTGACGCGATGTCGGGTAACGTGAAAAATGAGCGTGCGAAATTTCAGCAGGATATGGTTGATATTTATATGAGCTTCCTGCGCAGCAGCCAGTTCGCGTGCGGGCCTTTGTATCGTCATATCCGCAGCAATATTCGGCGGGCGCGCTGCCGGGTCAGGATTGCAAACAGTGACGGTGACACAAATATTGTGATTTGGCCGTGGGCGGCCTTGCTGGGCTGGGAGAAAATTAAGTTGAGACTTGCAAGAAGAATGCCTTGGTATCCGCGTGTAAAACAACAGCGGTTTGCCGCGGCAAATAAGGAGCGAACGGCGATATGCAGGGACTGACGTTATTAGTTGCGATTATCGGCAGCGGGCTGATTCTGCTGACAAGGCCGAGGTGGTGGCTTCCGATTTTTCTCGGCGTAGTCGCGTTTTATCCGTGCAATCTTACCGTGCCGCTAGGGACGATTGACTTTACGGCTGGGCGAATCGTGACCTTCGTGATGCTGGCCAAGGGGTTGATGTTCAGCAACATATTCAGGGGCTTTAAACTAATATGGCTCGATAAGTTGATAATCATTTACTTCATCGCACAGATAGCGGCTGGTTCGGCGACAATGGATATGGGGGAACTGCTGGAAAATCGGGCAGGCGCGATATGCGATTTGATGCTGCCTTATTTTATCGTGCGAGCCGTGATGAAGAAGAAGGAGGATTATTTATTTTTCATCAAGGCGGCGATGGTAATCGCGGTGCCGATTGCGGTGCTTGGAATTTTCCAGTCCATAACGGGGATAAACCCTTACGAGCCGCTGCGGCAGTACGCGGCGTGGGGCGCCAGAAGCGCCGAGCAGAGCGCGCAGACGCGATACGGATTGTACCGCGCGACGGGAAGTTTTCCGCAGCCGATTATGTTCGGATTGTATTTCGCGATGCTGGGGCCTATGGCGGTGGGGCTGTATCACTATATACAAAATAAGCCGTTCTTTTATATGGGAATCGCCGCGATGGGCGTCGGTGCGTTTTCGAGCCTGTCGAGCGGACCTTATTTCGCGGCGGCTTTGTCTGGTCTGTTCATCGCGATGTATCATTATCGCAAGAAGTGGAAGACGCTGGTGCTGATTGCGGCGTTAATGTGCCTGACAGTCGAGGTCATAAGCAACCGGCATTTTTACGAGGTGCTTGACCGGTTCAGCCTGAGCGGCAGCGCGGTGTGGTATCGCAGCAGGCTGATTGAAGTTGCGCTGTTCGAAGGCGGAATGAATAATCACTGGGTTGTCGGGTACGGACACAGTGACCCGAACTGGGGGCCGAGGATTGACGGCAGAAGCTTCAGCGACGTGGTGAATCATTATCTTGTGGTTTTGTGCCGGTACGGGCTTGTGGGACTGATTCCATTTTTGACCATAGTCGGCACGGCGATGTGGAAATTGGTTAAGGTGTTTAAAAAGAACAGTCGAACGCGTGACGCGTGGATGCTGTGGTGTTTTTCGGGGGCTATGTTCGGGACGCTGATTGCGATGAATTCGGTGATGCTGTTCGGGCCGCCGTGGACTATTTTTTATATTATGCTCGCGCTGTGCGCGCAGATACCGAGTTATTTCGCGCAGTCGGTGCGGTATGTTCGGGTTTATTATCCGCAGGAAATACCGGCTGAGATAATCGCATTCGAGGAAAATAAAGGCAATGTCACTATCTGATATAAAACGATTCGCCGGTTCGATAAAATACAGGGCTGTTGACTGCTGGCCTTATTTTATGCGGGTGAAAAAGGCAAAGCAGGCGAGGGAGCAGATGCGAGCGGCTCTGGATGAACTTACGCCGGTTAATTCGTCAGTTAACGGCGAGCCGGAAATTCATATGTTATGCGGCAGGCGGCATATTGATATGGGGATATGGGCGAGCTGGAGCATAATGCGATTTTTAGATTCGGCGAGTTTGTACGTGCATTCCGACGGGACGCTCGAAGAAAGCGATATGCGGCAGTGGCGAAGAATTGTGCCGGATGTTGTGCTTGTCGAGAGGGGGCAAGCGGATAAAAAAGTGGAAGAAGAAATCAAGCCTCGCTGGCCGACGGTCAGCTCGTGGAGAAGTTCATATCGAACGAGCCCTCAGCTTGTTGACGTTCAGCTTTTCGGCAGGGCCGAACACGTATTGCAAATGGATTCCGACATTATTTGTTTTTCAGAGCCGACGGATATCAAAAGTCTGCTCAGCGTAAAGGGCGAAATTATGAGGTGGCACGGCGACGCAAGGACGTGCTACATAGCCGAGCCGGAAAGATTAAGTGAAATTATCGGGGCACAGATGCCGCTAAAATTTAACTGCGGATTTCTCTATACGAACAGATTGGGGCAGAGGCATTTCGATATTATTGAAGCGTCACTGCAAAAAATCAAACAAGACGGAAAAATCGAGCTTTCCAGATACTGGGCGACGCAGACGATGTACGCTGTGGTCGCTGCGTTTTGCAATGACGCTGAATCGCTGCCGGGCACTTACACGGTTAGAACAGGTCCGGTTAAATCTGAAACCGTTATTTGTCATTATCCAGGCACACCGAAGGTCAGGCCGTTGTATTTTCTCGAAGGCGTGCAGCGGCTGATTGATGAAAACAAGCTGAGAAATAAAAGCTAAAAACGCAAAACTTTGGAATCCCGGCAAGCCGGGATGAATTTTTAATTTAAATGAAACGAATGAACGTATTATACAGTTTCCCGCTGAGATTCGGGATGACGGGTACCGGAAATCTCGCCTGGCAAATGGTAAATGCGCTGGCGAGGCAGGGCGTTGATGTTTATTTGAGCTGCGGAAGCTGTGAGCGGCAGGTAGATGTCACTGCAATTAAACAAACGCTTGTGCGGCACGGAATAAAGCTGCCGATAAAGCTGCTTGGCATCGATTACGCGGCGGCATTGCACGACCGAATCACGGCAAGTTGGCTCGAAAAGCTGGCGGCAGGGGTGCGGATAGATGTTGTTCACTGCTGGCCCGTCGGTGCGCAGGAGACTTTGAAAACGGCGCGAAGGCTTGGAATAAAAACCGCGGTCGAAAGGCCTAATACCCATACCGGTCACGCGTATCGAGTAGTGCAGCAGGAATGCAGCAGGCTGGGCGTGAAACTTGAAAAGGGACATAGTCATAAACAGAACGAGCGCAGACTGAAGCGCGAGCTGCAGGAATATGATTTGGCGGATTTGCTTTTGTGTCCTTCGCGGCAGGTGAAAGACAGTTTTGTCAAAGAAGGTTTCGGTGATGAAAAGCTGGCGATACATCAGTACGGATTCGACCCCGGCGTTTTCAGTGAGCCGCTGCGGGATACACGGGTGAAGAGCGATATATTCAGAGTTGCTTTTGTCGGCAGCGGCGAACCTCGCAAGGGTTTGCATTACGCACTTGACGCGTGGCTCGGCTCGAAAGCGAGCAATCACGGGATTTTGTATATATGCGGGACAATACTGGACGGTTATCGCGAGATGCTTGCCGAAAAACTTGCGCATCCGAGCGTGAGGCAGCTTGGCAGGACCGGCAACGTCGCAGAGATTATGCAGAAATCGCACGCGCTTATACTGCCGAGCATCGAAGAAGGCAGCGCTCTGGTGACATACGAAGCCAGGGCGTGCGGTGCGGTGCTGCTGGTCTCGGATGCGTGCGGCGCGCGATGCATTCACATGCACGATTCGCTGGTGCATAAGGTCGGTGACACGAAAGCGCTGACTGAACACATTGATAAATTGTATTCGAACAGGGAATTATTCAGCCGATTGCAGGATAACAGCCTGGCCGGCGCCAATGAGCTTACGTGGGAAAAGGCGGGGCAGATATTGGCCGGGGTATATGAGGATTTGCTTAACGGCAAAACGGATTCTGACGGGAGAAAAACAGCCGGTCAATTCGCTTTATAATAAATGGACGTTTCAGTCATCATAGTTAGTTTCAATACACGCGACATTCTCGAAAAATGTATCGAGTCCGTTTACGCCCAGACGAATTCGCTGCAGACGGAAATTATTGTTGTCGATAACGCGTCGAGTGACGGCTCGGCGGATATGGTCGCACAAAGGTTTGAAAACGTTCAACTGATTCGCAACGGGCGCAACGTCGGGTTTGCTGCCGCGAATAATCAGGCGATTGGAAAAGCCAAAGGCAAATATATATTGCTGCTCAATTCGGATACGGTTGTTCTTGACCGCGCGATAGAAAAGGTTTTTGCGTTCGCTGAAAAAAATCAACAGGCGGCGGTAGTCGGATGCCGGGTGCTGAATCCTGACGGGACTGTGCAGCGGACGTGCTCGATGTTTCCCTCGGCTTTGAATATGGTTCTTTCGAGCAGTTATCTTTATAAATTATTCCCGCGAAATAAATTTTTCGGCAGGGAGATGATGACGTGGTGGGACAGGAACGACGTCCGCGAGGTGGAGGTTGTAAGCGGCTGTTTTATGCTGGTTCGGCGAGAGGTTGTTGAGCAGGTCGGGTTAATGGATGAGGAGTTTTTCCTGTATGCCGAGGAGACGGAATGGTGCTACCGGTTCGCAAAAGCGGGCTGGAAGATGATGTTTACGCCTGACGCGGAGATAATTCATTACGGCGGCGCGAGCGGCAAAGCGAAAAACGCGCTGCTCCTGCTGCAGCTGCGGGCGGGGATACTGCAATTTATAAAAAAACATAAAAGCAGAATCGTTTATATGTTCTGCTGTGCGATGGTCGGGCTGTTTTTTATGGTTCGCGTTCCGTACTGGTTTTTGAAATGGCTGTTCGGCGCGGGCGAACAGCGGATACAGTCGTACACCATACTCAAAGCATACCTGCGAGGGACATTCAAATCGTTTGCAGGCGCCAAAGCGCTTTGTGTTAAAACCGATGATACGCCTCAAAAAATCAGCACGATATTTTTCGGCGGCGAGGATTACTGGTATCACAACCGCGGGCATATCGATATGCAGCTTATCCGGCGGATGAGCAGGCTGGGGCCGGCGCTGTATATCAATTCGATTGTTATGCAAAAGCCCAGGCTGCTCGGCGACAGGAAATTTTTCAAAAAGCTCAGACGCAAGTTTAAAAGCATTATGGCCGGGCTGAAGGAATCTGGCGAAGGTTTTTATGTTTACAGTCCGTTTTCTCTGCCGCTGCATCACATCGCGATCGGGCGCAGGCTGAACAAAGCTGTTTTAAAATTCCAGATTCGCAGGGTAATGAAAAAACTCCGAATCAATGACCCGATTGTATGGGTGGCGTGTCCGGCGGCGTGCGAGAGCGCGTTAAGTATGCAAAAGAGCAAGCTGGTTTATCAGCGTACGGATCGGTTCGAGGAATTTCCGAACGTGGATTCGAAAATAATCGGCGAATATGACCGCAGGCTAAAGGCCGAGGCGGATTTGACGGTGTTTGTTAATCGTGAGCTTTGCGAACAGGAATCGGGACAGTGCAGAAAGGCGATTTATCTCGACCACGGCGTCGATTACGAACTGTTTGCCGGTGCTGAAGAAGACAGAAATATTCCTGAGCAGATGCGGGAAATTGGCAAGCCCATAGTCGGTTTTTTCGGCGGGATTGACGACCATACATTCGATTTGAAATTTATCGAGCAGGTGGTGGATTTGCTCGGTGATTTGAAATTTGTTTTTGTAGGCAATACTTCGATTGACTGCTCGGCACTGGCTGCGAAGAAAAATGTGGTAATGATAGGCCGGCAGCCTTATGAGCGGATAGCGCATTACGGCAAGTGTTTCGACGCGGCTATTATGCCGTGGCGGCAGAACAGATGGATACAGGCGTGCAATCCGGTCAAGCTCAAGGAATATCTCGCGCTGGGTAAGCCCGTTATAAGCACGCCGTTCAGCGAGTTGAACGGTTACGGCGATGTTGTTTACAGCGCATCGACTCCGCAGGAATTTGCGGACTGCATCACCGCGGCGATAAAGCAGGATAATGAAGAAAGAAAACAGGCTCGCAGAGCGAAGGTGCGGAACAGCTCGTGGGAGAGTAAATCACAGCTTGTTTTAGGTGAGCTTTTCAACGGCGAGTTGTCAAAAGCAGCTGAGCTGGTGTGTAAGTAAAAATGAACGGTAAAAAAAACAATTTGAAAGTTTGTCTTGCTGCGTCGGCGGGCGGGCATCTTACGCAGCTTCTTCAGCTTTGGCCAAGCTGGGAGAATTACGAAGTGTTTTATGTCACTACCGGCGAGAATATCAAGGGCAGGATTGATAAGCCGGGGCGGGTTTATACGGTCGAGGAATGCAATCGAAAAAATCCGGTCAAGCTGGCCAGGGTGTTTTTCAGGTGTATGAAAATCGCGTTGAGAGAGAGGCCTGACGTGGTGATAAGCACCGGCGCGGCTTCGGGCGCTCTGATGAGTTATCTGTGTAAAATGCTCGGTGCGAAAATCGTGTGGATGGACAGCATAACAAATACGCAGCGATTGAGTCTGAGCGGCAGGCTGGTTCGGCCAATCGCGGATTTGATTCTGACGCAGTGGCAGGACATCGCGGAGAAATATCCGAAGGTCGAATACGCGGGGCAGGTGATATGATTTTTCTGACGGTGGGAACGCAATTTCCGTTCGAACGCCTTATAAGAGCGGTGGACAAGGCTTGTGCCGACGGGATTTTCGAAGATGAATTGTTCGGGCAAATAGGGCAAAGCAGTTATCAGCCGAGAAATTTTGATTTCACGGTTTCGGTGGATGGCGACGAGTTCGGTCAATACGTCCGCAGCTCAAGTGCGATAATCAGCCACGCCGGTATCGGAACGATAACAATGGCCCTGGAAAATAACAAGCCTATGCTTGCGATGCCGAGATTGTCGCGGTACGGCGAAGTCGTGAACGACCACCAGCTTGATTTAGCAAGACGGTTCGAAAAAGGCGGCCACATTCTTGTTGCATATTCGGATGAGGATGTTGCCATAAAAGGGAGGCGGCTTTGTGATTTCGTTCCGCGGTCCCGACTGAGCAGTAAAGAAGCCGTCATCTCAAGAGTCGAAAAATTTTTAAAACAGATTCAATTAAGCAGGGTAAGTCAATAAAGGCGCTATGGACAAGAGAACGGTAAAAGTTGTTTTGCTGGTAGGCGGACGCGATTTCGGGCGGTGCCCGATTGCCAGTGAGACGGCCCCCGCGCTTTGGCCCGTGATGGGCGAGCCGGCGCTGCAGCGTGTGCTGCATCATCTCGCCGGCCAGAACGTCTCTGAGGTGGTGATTTGCTCGGATGATGATATATCCGTTTTGCGAAGAAGCATTTCTATTCCGTGCGGAATCGTCGTGCGGTTCATCAGCGAGAAGCTGCCGATGGGAACGGCGGGCTGCATTCGTCTTGCGGCCGGGGGTGACCGCAAATCATTATGGGTGGTGATGCGAGCGGCGATGATGCGGCCGCCGGATATTGCGGCGCTGATTTCTGCGCACGACCACGGCCAGACGGATTTGACGCTGATGCTGAAATCACATAGTGAGCTGACAGCGGGCAATGAGCTTGCGGATATTTATATTATGGAGCCGGGCGTGATAAAGCATATTCCGCTCGAAGAATACTGCGATATCAAGGAAGGATTAATTCCGGCTCTTGTGCAGGCGGGGGGGACGATTCGCACGGCGCAATTATCACATTCGATAGGTGCTTTCGGCGAGCGGAACGAATATCTTGCGGCGGTGGGGCAGTACCTTTGCAGCAATTACACAAAAAATATGAACGTGTCCGGGGTCGCAGGAGAAACTTCGGGACATTTGTTTATAGGTAACGCGAAGATTGACCCGAGCGTGCGAATGTACGGGCCGGTAAAGGTTATGAATGACGTTACAGTACAGGCCGGTGTGATAATATTTGGTCCTGCCGTTTTGGAGCAGGGGGTAAAGA
>JBBABK010000022.1:0-14883 GCA_041657685.1 Phycisphaerae bacterium
GCAAACGCTTATGCGTACGGGCTTGTCCGGTTTTACCGTTTTTGTCAACGCGGAAAATGCAGCAAAAGACTCAGTAACGAACAATTATCTCCGCGAGCGGTCAATACAACAAAGACATTGCTAATACTGAAATATCAAAGGTGGGATTATGTCAGCTACTGCGTCAACTATGCTGCCTCTCGGGACGGATGCCCCGGATTTTCATTTGCCCGATACGTCCGGTAATACTGTTTCGCTTTCAAATTTTAAAGATTCACCCGTTTTGCTCGTAGTTTTTATGTGCAATCACTGTCCCTTTGTCAAGCATGTGCTCGACGAACTTGTCGCCATCGTGAAAAAATATCAGCAAAAGGGCGTTGCGGTTGTTGCAATCAGTTCCAACGATATTGATATGTATCCGGAAGATGCTCCAGGTAAGATGGCTTTTCTCGCGGCACACAAAGGCTTCACATTTCCGTATCTTTATGATGAGACACAGGAAGTTGCCAAGGCATATCACGCCGCCTGCACGCCCGATTTTTTCCTGTTCGATAAAGACCGCAAACTCTTTTATCGAGGCCAGATGGATGACAGCAGACCGGGTAACGGGATACTTGTGACCGGCGCGGATTTAAAGGCCGCTCTCGATGCCGTACTGAATAATATCCGTCCGCCTGCCGAACAGAAGCCAAGCATAGGCTGCAACATAAAATGGAAGAGCGGCAATGAGCCGGATTATTTTTAAATAAATTTCACAAGGGTCTTGATGTAGCCCTTGTTTTCCATAAAATGGCCTTGGTATGAAAACCAAGGCCAGCTTATTTTTAAATATGGTTTGCTTTGCAGTTCTGTTGGTATGCCCCGTAAGCGCCGACCTGAGCAGTTCTATTAGTGAAATCCTGTCGCGTCCTAACGAAGGCCGCGTCGGATACGGCATTCATATTATCGACGCCGATACGGGCAGGCAGTATTATGATAAAAATGCTTATTATCCGTTCATCCCGGCTTCCAATATGAAGCTGATTACGACTGCCGCTGCCTTGAATTATCTCGGCCCCGACTATGTTTACCAGACGACGGTCGGTCTTGACGGAAATACGCTTGTAATTATCGGCAGCGGCGACCCGCTGCTCGGCGACAGGATAACCGATGTCAGGCTCGGCCGGGAATCAGGCTGGGTTTTCGAGGAAATCGCACAGGCTCTAATTCATAATGATGTAAGCGGAATTGAAAATATTATAGTCGATACGACTATTTTCGACGACCAGCGCGTTCATCCGAACTGGCCCGTCGCCGAATTGAACAGATGGTATGCCTGCGAAATCAGCGGCCTTAACTATAATGACAACTGTGTTGAAATAACCTGCTACAACCGTTCGGGAAACATCGATATCGAAGTGTACCCGACAAGCGGTTTTCTCAATTTCATAAACAAAATAACGCCCATTTCATCCGGCTCAGGTGCGGTCGGAGCGTATCGCACGGATACTCTAAATTCAATTATCCTTCGCGGCAAATGCAGGGTTAAACAGGGGCCGTTTAGAGTCGCCATCGAAAGACCGGCCGCGTTTTTCGCCTTTTTGCTGGCAGAAAGGCTGAAGGAGCATGACATCTCCGTGCGGGGCCAAATTATCGAAAAAGGGCCGGTAGATAAGACCAATCTGAAAATCATTAAAACCTTCAACACACCTATATCCGACTGTCTTGCAAGAGCAAATAAAGACAGTCTCGGGTTGGTTGCAGAATCACTGCTTAAAACTATCGCGGCTAATGAAAATGATAATCAAAACGGAAGCTGGCCGCAGGGACAAAAATTAATCGCTGATTATCTTGGAGAACTTAAAATCAGGCCGAATCGTTTTCATATTGACGACGGCAGCGGCCTTAGCCGCGAAAACAGGCTTTCTGCAGACTGCATTACCACGGTTTTGCGTTCAATATACAAAAGCAGAAACTTTGAAATTTATAAGCAGTCACTCTCGGTAGGGGGGATAGACGGAACTAACAGCAGGCACTTCCAGGAGCCGGAATATAAGGGCAAGATAATAGGCAAAACAGGCTATATCAACGGGGTAAAATCTTTCAGCGGCTATTGCATTACCGATGATAAGACGTATATTTTCAGCATCATCGCAAACTCCGCAGGCGGCACCACCCGCCAGGCAATCAATGATATCGCAAAAGCAATTATTGACAATAAGCCGTGATATTATTCTTCGTTTGCACGATTTCTAAAATAAACAACAGGCCCGGTCTCCGTGTATATCTTCTTTTCCCACTCCAGAGGTGTTTTTGTCACCTGTTCAAAAATCGGGTCTTCAAGTGATTGCGGCTCATCACCGATTATCACAGCAGCGGGGGGATTAGAATCGAAAATCTGCGGTAAATCAAACGTACCCGCGGCGTGTACAAAATTCTTTTGCTCTGCACTCAATTTATCTGCAATCCTGTAAACGAAAGGCCCCGCGCTGAATTGCGGATATATATCACCGCCGCCTTCAATAGCATACAGGGGAGAAAGCGTTAAAATCGGTCCATCGGCTACAATTTTTTTGTTTATATCTTTAGATATTTTATGAATGCTTAAGGGAATCCAGTTGTCCGAATTTATAACATCAAAAGCAATCGAGGGAGAACTGACATAAATACTCAATAACGCCGCCGTAACCATAAGAATGATGGCTATAACCAGTCGTTTTTCAGTTCTGACATTCGCCGAAGCCGCATCACACAAAGTTTTTAGCGGGTATGCAAGACTGACAATAATAAATGCTGCCGGAGCTGCCCAATACTGCAGCCACATCGTCGGAGGAATAAAAGCAATAACAATAAAAGCCGCCGCCATGGAATAAAACAATCGTTTTTTCGGATTGCCGGATATTGGTACGAATCTTTTCAGCAGGAAATCATTGAATGCAACATAGCCCAGCAAAATAATTAAAACTACATAGGCTGGATTAAGCAGGGCGGTTATAGTCAATTGAGTTTTGTCAAATATCCAGCCGGCTTCCCTGAGAAAAGTCGCGTTCAAAGCGGGTATCCGAATGACATTTAAAACTAACGCCTCAGGCGCTTTAATCATTACTGCAATCGGCCAAATAGCGGCTGCGAACGTACCGAGCATAAACGGCAGGGCGGTAGCCTTGCTTTTTTTCAGCCTTGCCGGCGCAGCTAATAAAATCGCAACGGCAAATACCGCATAAATTAACGCGGTTGTGGGCCTTGTAAAAGTCGCCAATGTCAGTATCGCGCCCATTGAGAACAGACGCCAAAAGCTTGTTTTTTCAATATCAAAATTCGTATAAAGCCACAGACATATCAGAACGCAAAGAATTACCATACTGTGGTTCCACGCAAACCCCGATGCGTAAATGACGAACGGATTCATAGAGTATAGTAACATTGCCGCTATCGCAAAACCTGCCGCCGTTTTTGGATATTCTTTAAGAACGCTTCTGCTGATGCCTGCAATGCATATCAAAATTCCGATTTCGCAGGCAACTGAAAAAACCCTTCCGGCAAGTAAATAGTAACTCTTACCGCTGGTTTTATATATCGCCGCCAGTACCAGTGGATGATACGGCAGTTGTGCAACATACGAAAAATCTCTGTAAATCAGTTTGCCCTGAGCCGTCAGGAAACCGGCCGTGCAGTACATATGCTCATCGTGTCCAAGCTCCTTGGTCATTGCGTTTGCGAAAAAGAAAATTCCGAGCAGCACTATCACGCAGATAATTGCAGCGTTCAGCAAAACAGCCGTATCATTTTTTTTACCATTCTGCAAGCTCACCGAGCAGTTCCTCAACAAGGTCTTTCATTGTAACAATTCCGACGACACGTCCCTGATTTCCGCTTGTCACCAGTGCCATTTTTTCATTTTCCGCCTGCATAATTTCAATGGCGTTCATCACTTTCATATCAGCCGACATCCTGTGAACCGGCTTCAGCATCTCTCTCAAATCGGTGAATTCTTTTTCGCTTGTAAGGCAATTATAAATATCTATTATCCCGATTATGTTGGCTTCCTGCCCGTCATATACCGGGTATCTCGCGAAGGGATATTTTCCGCAAATCTCCAGCAGGTCTGCCCTGGAGGAATTAATATCAATCACGCGGACATTTGTCACAGGTGTCATTACCGTCCCGAGCGGAACTTCGGAAATGCGTCCGAGCCGCCGAACCATTTCCGCCTGCGTATTGCTCAGCATTCCTTCTTCGTGCGTTTCCAAAAGGATGGTTTCGAAATGTCCCCTCGAAGTTGATAACGATGTCGCACCGGTAACTTCCTCCGACGATTTGAACCGTCCGAGCCGGCTAAGCTTTTTTAGAATCGCTGTTATACCCGTCAGCCTCGCCGCCTTGTCGAAAACGAATATGATTGGCGATATCGCCGGCATCAGGTCATCTGCGCGGTAGAAGAACAGGTTTTTCGGAATCAGCTCACAGAATACAAAGAACGTCGGCGTAATGAAAATTGTTGCCAGCACTGCCGCTCGCTGTTCGTAGTCTGCGTACAACAGCAGCAGATATGTCAGGCTGGTCGTAGCGAAATAATTGGCCAGGTTATTTCCCAATAGAAGCGAAACCAGCAGGCCCGGGCCGTCGCTAAGAGATTTACCCAGAATCATATAGCGAAATCTTTTCTGCTCGGTGCCGAGCCGAAGGCGAACCCTGCTTAGCTGATAAACCCCGGTCTCGGAGCCTGAGAACATCGCCGATATAAAAGCGCAGAATACAAATACGAGCAGGTATATTATGTTATGAGCCATTGTTATCCTGCTGCTCCATCGCAAGTATCACACTCTGCACACGGTTTTTCTGAACGCTTTCAACCGTAAACGTTAAATTCCGCAGTCTCGTCGTATCACCTTGCCGCGGAATCCTTCCAAGCAAATAACTTACCAATCCGCCTATTGTCGCGAACGTCGCCTGGCGAAAATCAATTCCAAAGCTCTTGGCCCAGTCGTGCAGCGCAAGGTTTCCCGACAGCCGGTATTGCAAAGGCCCGATTTGCTCAATCGGCTCGGTCTGCTGTGTTTCTATCGGCCCGAATATCTCTTCCGCGACGTCCTCCAGGCTTATCGTACCGGCAATCCCGCCGTATTCGTCAACGACAACTGCCGTATCGGCTTTGGTCTTTCTGAAAAATTCCAGCAGGGATTCGATGGTTTTCTGTTCCGGCACGAACTGCCCCTCACGAACAACCCGGCTGACTTTAGAATCAGGTTTGGTCAGTAAATCCCGCAGGTGAATGAACCCGACTATGTTATCAATATGCTTATGATAAACCGGCACTTTCACAATACGCTTTTCGCGCATAAACTTTATTACCTCATCACGCGAATCGGTGACATCGCAGGCGGCCATATCAACACGCGGCTTCAGGCAGTGCCGCACCTTCAAAACATTCAGCCCCACAATCTCGCCCGCCAGCCGATGCTCATCCGCTGTAATATATCCGCTGTTCTTCATTCGCTCCATCAGCATACGAAACTCATCGGCACTCATTGGCTTCGGTTCCTTCACCGAGCCAATTATCAGCCGAAGAGCCGGCGTAACTATCAAAAACTGAAACGCCCTTATAATCGGCCGCAGCACCGTGACCAATATGTATAAACCCATCGCTCCGAAAATGCTGACGGACCTGGATTGTATGTATGACAGGGATTTTGGAAGCACCTCGCCGAACAGCAGCAGGGCGGCAAACGAAACGGCTCCCGTAACCGCCGCCACAACGACACCCGCCTGTCTCTCCACATCCAGCACAACAATACTCGAAGCGGCGAAGTACAGCACGTTGACGGTCATATTGCCGAGCAGCAGGGCACTTAGGAGCTGACGCGGATGCGCCGCGTTTTCAGCGGCTAACCTGCTGAGGCGATGCCGCGAGCTTTTCAACTGCTCGATTTGACGCCGGGACAAATTAAAATATGCGGTCTCCGAACCGGAAAAAAAAGCAGAAAAGCACAACAGAAGCAGCATCAGGATAATTTCAGCAATGTTTTCGTAAAGTGCAGACACTTCTCGCACTACCTCTTTCCACAGCAGGGCAGCATTATCGCGAAAACGCTTCCTGCGCCCGGCTCGGTTTCGACCGAAATCGTTCCTCCATATTCTTCGACGCTTTCCTTGCAAAACGCCAGTCCCAGTCCCGCTCCTAATCTTCCTGATTCGCTGTCACGTTGTTTCGTGGTAAAAAACGGCTCGAATATCCGGCCGGCCGTTATTTTATCCATTCCGCATCCGGTATCAGCGACCTCAATTCTGATAAAGTCGCCTCGCCGCTCGGCTGTTATACTCAGCGTTCCGCCGCCGGTTTCCAGCATAGCTTGTCTCGCGTTCAGGACCAGGTTCATAATCACCTGTTCCAATTTAACCTGCACCGCCTCGACTGTCAAACCTTCGTCAATTTCCTTTTTGACGGTGATGCAGTCCTTGCTGAAGTCCCTGCTCAAACACGTAAAAACATCATCAACCAATTTGGCGATTTGTACCTGCTGTTTTTGCTGATTGTTACCGCCCGCTGCGGCGACAACCGCCTCGGCTATTTTGGTCGCCCTGGCACAATTTTCCTTCGCCCGCTTCAGGGCTTTTTCGGATAATGCCTTATCGTCGGGATTGCGAAGCGCCAAATCCGCATACGTTCCGACCGGCGTCAGCAGATTATTGACTTCATGCAGAATCATCGCCGCGGCCGTTCCCATATTCGCGAGCTGTTCGAGTTGTCGAACCTGCTGCTTGAGGGAATCGACCTGCCGCTTGTTGTCTCCAAGCTGCCTGTGCAACGACTTTCTGTTTGCGACGGTACTTGTCAATGTGTCTATCCTGGTATAAAATCAAAGCAAGACTTCTCCGATTAGCTATATCGGCCGCAGGAAGTGATTTTCTTGAGCAAAGGATTGAATCTAAGCATATTTGTATAACCGACTTACGAAATGAACAGCCACGAAGTACTACAGCAGCTTATCGCGTTATTGGAAGATAACGGCGTTGAGGTTCGAAGCGAGCCGCTCGGCGGCTCCGGTGGCGGGCTTTGCAAAATCAAGGATAAAAACATTTTCTTCCTCGACACCCAGGCCCCGACAGCCGAGTCAGCAAACCAAAGCGCAGAAGCAGCAGGGCGTCTGGTCGATATCGAATCAATTTATCTCAAACCCGAAATCAGGCAGTATATCGAAGACTGCATAAAAACCGAAAGGCAGTAATTATGGAGAACAAAAAAATTGCCATAATGGTGGACCAGATGTATCAATGTCTCGAAGTGTGGTACCCTTACTATCGATTAATCGAGCAGGGCTTCGAATGCCATTTTATAGCAGCCGAGGCAAATCAGACATATCCGTCCAAAGAAGGCTATCCCTGTATTTCGCACTTCGCGGCCGGTGCAGTTAATCCCGGTGATTATGATTGTATGATAGTCCCCGGTGGGTTCGCTCCGGATTTTATGCGGAGAAGCAGCACGATGATAAAATTCGCCAATCAAATGGTCGATTCGAAAAAAATCGTCGCCGCTATATGTCACGGCGGCTGGCTGCTTTGCAGCACCAAAGCTTACAAGGGCAAGAAGGCCACGTGCTTTATGGCGATTAAAGATGATATCATAAATGCCGGCGCTGATTACGTTGACGCCGAATGTGTTGTCGATGGAAATCTAATCACTTCCCGCAAGCCCGACGACCTGCCCGCGTTCTGTAAGGCTATTATTAAAGTAGTGACGGCTAATAACTAAAATAATCGATTCTTGCCTATGCCGCCCAAATTGGTATAATAATCTATCTTTTAGACGCTTAACAAACTGAAGAATCGAGGATTCTTATATGGCCGAAAAGGACTTTCAGGATATAGACGAAAGAACGCCCGTAATACTGGTAGTTGACGATAACCAGCAGAATCTGGAACTGCTTCAGGCGTATCTCGAAGATATGGATTGCGACACCGTACCCGCAAAGGACGGCCCTGTGGCACTCGATATAATCAGCAATGACCCGCCGGAATTGATACTGCTTGATGTTATGATGCCCAAAATGAGCGGCTTTGAAGTCTGCCGCAGGATTAAAAACGACCCCGCCACGACAAATATCCCTGTCATTATGGTCACCGCCCTTAACGAGCTTGGTGACATCGAGCGAGGCATCGATGCCGGCAGCGACGATTTCGTCAGCAAACCGGTGAACAAACTTGAGTTGCTCACGCGCGTTCGAACAATGCTGAGACTCAAACACCTGTCCGACAAGCTCGAACGCACTCTTGCATATCTCAGCGAGGTGGAAAAACAGGCCCATACTCCGACGGATAAATAATCAGAAGGTTTTTCAGTTAACTGACCATTTGTCAAATTGACTATTCTTAACGTCCGCTTTGGCCGGCCGTAAAGGCTCGACAATCCATACACAAAGAACAATCCACCCGTAAACAGCCGATAACGCTGTATTTATCGCATTTCCGTTTATCTATCACCTTAACCGTGTCCCCATTAAGGCCGATACTAAAAGCGGATGAAAAGCCAGAGTTAATATGACTTTTGCAGGAAAATTTAATGAGCGTAATTCTGGGAATTATCGGCAGGGGGATAGCCATCGAGACCTCGTCTTTGATATGGCACTGGTTCGATGTTTCGCCGGCAGTGGCAGCCGCCCTTGAAACCGAAAAACAAAATCCGCTGTTGCAGGTCATCGAACTTGCCCGTCAGCAGAAAATCGAACAAGCCACCGAAAAACTCCGGCTGTACCTGTTCGATAATCCTTCGTGCGTGCTCGGCAGAATGACGGCAGGGGCCTTGTGCCTGCAGGCAAATCACCCCGCCGAAGCAATCGAGCAGTTTAATTCCGTCTATATGCGTCAGCCCAGTAATACTATGGCACTGTACGCCCTCGGCTATTGTCACGAAAGACTCGGCAACGAAGCACAGGCCGTCGAATTCTATCAGGACTGCCTCAAGTTCAAAAATTTCCTGCAGCTTCCGCGTCAAAGGCTCGCCGCGATTTACTTCAAATCGGGGAGAATGGATGAAACCATCACCGAATATGAGCTGCTCAGGCAGGAATATCCCGACGACATATTTACGCTCATCGCGCTGGGCCATCTTTACATCGCCGTCAAAAGTTACGAGCGGGCGGTAGATACTTTCAACACCTCGATACTTATTCACCCTGATAATTTTATGGGCCCCGACCCGCGGGTCGAACAGATGATGCGCGAGGGAAATCTTTATGATGCCCTCGAATACGTTCAACAACATCTGCAGGAAGACCCAAACAACCCGGAATTAATCCTCCGCGAAGCTGATTTGCTCGCGATGCTCGGCTCGACCGCCGAGGCAACCGCAGCCTATGAATTGGCCCTGCGGATTTGTCCCGATTTAATCGAGGCCACCGTAAAACTCGGAACGCAATACCTCCAGCAGCAGCAGGACGACTTTGCGGCTTTGAGATTCAACCAGGCATTCGAAATGAACGACCGCGTGGTCGATGCCTATATGGGTTTGGCACTGGCACAGAAGCTTTCAGGCAGCCCGCAGCAGGCGGCTGCGACGTTATCGCTTGCCGCGGCTATTCAGCCCAATAGCGCCCTTTTATTCGCACAAACCGCGGCCCTGCGATTCAGATGCGACCATTTAGATTACAACAGCGACCAGGACGAAAATCAGGACCTGCTGGTTGTAATAAACGCTCACAGAATTGAGCTTTCTGAAAATCCGCACACTCCTGACTTGCATTACCGCCTCGGTTTGTTGCTGATGAGCATAGGCGATTTGAACGAGGCCGCAAGGGCGTTCAGGCAGGCTATGGAGCTTAATACGACATTCGAGCGTGCCAGGAACAAGCTAATTATATGCCTGTACGAGACCGGCCGAAAAAAAGAGGCTCTCGATATGCTCCAGCCCACGGCCGAGCTTGACCTTAAAACGCTCGAACTTCACTACAAGACTGCGATTTTGTATTGCGACCGAATCAAATTCGCCGGCTCGATTATCGATATGCAAAACTTTTTGGACAAAAATCTGACCGTCGAACACAGCACGGACAATATATCAATTGTCCTGCAAAACCTCGGCCTGCTGGATAGAACCGTAGCGACGTGGGAGAACCTGACCGATACAGCGGCCCGTGCAGCCTATGTTGACCCGTTTGGCCCTCAGAACGCGTTTTAAGCCGATTTACAGCCCGAACGCATTTTAACCCGCTAAAAGCCCTCCCAACCCGAATGAAACATAACATATATTATAAGACGTTAAGGGTGGTCTGTTTTTTCAGGCTTTTATTCAACCCCATTATGATTATAATGACCCCTTACTGTTTTATTTGATTACAGATGGAAGGAATCATTCTTATGAAATATCGCAAACTTGGTCGAACCGGTTGGAAAGTTTCAGAGGTTAGTTTCGGCTGCTGGGCAATCGGCGGCGCATGGGGCACGGTCGACGATAATGAATCAATCGCGGCATTACACAAAGCGGTCGAACTTGGTGTTAATTTCTTCGATACTGCCGATGTCTACGGCGACGGGCGCAGCGAACAGTTATTGGCTAAGCTCCGCAAAGACCATCCCAATATATACATCGCCACAAAAGCCGGTCGGCGTCTCAATCCTCATACGGCAGATGGTTACAAAAATTTATCCGCTTTTGTCGAACGCAGCCTCGAAAATCTCCAAACAGATACAATAGACCTGCTGCAGCTTCATTGCCCGCCGACCGAGGTCTATTATATGCCCGAGGTTTTCGGTGTGCTCGATTCACTTGTCAAAGACGGCAAAATTAAATATTACGGCGTCAGCGTCGAAAAGGTCGAAGAGGGCGTTAAAGCACTCGAATTTCCTAATGTCCAGTCCGTACAGATTATCTTCAATATGTTCCGTCACCGCCCTGCCGAGCTTTTCTTCGAGCAGGCTAAAAAACATAAAGTCGGCATTCTCGCCCGCGTCCCGCTCGCATCCGGAATGCTTACGGGCAAATTCAGAGCCGATTCCAAATTCGAATCCGACGACCATCGCGCATTCAATCGCCACGGCGAGGCATTTGACCGCGGCGAAACCTTTTCAGGCGTTCCTTACGAAACAGGCTTAAAAGCCGTCGAGAGGCTAAAATCGCTTTGTCCTGCTGATATGTCTCTCGCCCAGTTTGCCCTTCGATGGATTTTAATGTTCGACGCGGTTGCCTGTGCAATTCCCGGCGCCAAACGCCCTTGCCAGGCTCAGGATAATTTCACCGTACCGAACCTGCCGCCGCTGGCTGGCAAAACAATTGCTGCTGTTAATGATATTTATAATGAGCTTATACGCCCCCACGTACATCAATATTGGTAAACCTCTGACATCATTTTGGTCTTATAATAATTTGCATTTTCAAAAACATTTTTGTTTTTTTGTAAATATAATCACTTTATCCGCATTAACTGAGCCTGCAATGTCGCCGAAATAATCTTTATTGGTAAATACCAATGGGGATTATCTAACGGAAGCGAATTTTGTGGGCGGTTGTATAAATAAAAACAGTAGATGCATTAGCAGTTCCAAACTGCTCATTCTTTTGTTATGCCTGTTTGGATTTTATTCATACGGACACACTGACGAACTTGACGATTCGGTTGATTTCACGCAGATGACCATCGAAGAACTGCTCGATGTAAAAATCTCTGTAGCTTCAAAAATCGAAGAAAACCCCATCGATGCACCCGGCATCGTTTCCGTCGTGCCCCGTGAAGAATTCGAACTGTACGGCGACAGAGATCTGTTCCAGTTGCTGCAGCGCCAGCCCAGCATTTACACCCGCAGGTCCTTCGTGTTCGCGGACAATATAGCCGCCTTCCGCGGCGATATGGCAACTCACGGCGAGTACCACACCCTGCTGCTGTTAAATGGCAGGCCAATCCGCGAGAGCGCTTTGGGCTACAGCTTTCCCGTATATATGGCATTTCCTATTGACGCCCTGTCGAGCGTCGAACTGATTCGCGGCCCAGGCTCGGTTTTGTACGGTACCAATGCCTTTACAGGCGTCGTTAATTTGCGAACCCGCCCGGTTCCGGAGACAAGCCAATGGTCTTTAAAACAACTGATTGGCTCATACGGATATTACGATACGACCGTCACCGGAGCCGGCAAAATCGGTGACACCGGATACGTAACATCGTTTCGCAACTTCGGCAGGCAGGGACAATCATACCGAATGACCGACGCGCTGGGTAATTACGACTCACGCAATATCAAAGACGAAAGTATGTCGGGTATGTTTCACATTGACCACAAAGGTCTAAAACTCGACGTATTCGCAGCCGACCTCGATGTCTTTTCAATGGGCGTTCAGCCCTTCTGGTCGAATCCCCATCATTCGTCCCGCACCAAAAGACTGTTTTCAAACCTCGGCTATAAAATGCCCATTCACGAAAAAATAGACCTCGAATTTAATGTCACCTATAACCTGCAGGAAGACAGCCTGTCAAGCCCTGCCTCGCAGCGTATCGGAACGAATTCCTCCGACCTGCTCGGTGAAGTGACTCTTTATACAAGACCCGTCAAAAACGCGAATATGATTTTCGGTTACCTGATGGAATACCGCACGAACTACAGCGCCGACAGCGACCATTACCAGTCGATACCTTCATACCACTACAAGCCGCAGAGTTTTTACGCGCAGGGCGATTATACAATAGGTGGTTTTATTAAAGGCATCGCCGGCCTGCAGTGGAACCGTTCGGGCCAGCGTGTGACCGATGTAATATCCCGCTTCGGTTTGATTATCACGCCGCATAAAAACTGGGGCTTCAAACTCCTCCGCGGCGAAGCCTTCCGCGCACCGGTCGCAATGGAATCGGACCTGTACGACCCGGCAATCCTCGTCGGAAATTCCGATCTCGAGCCTGAAAAGATTACCACCTACGATGCTCAGGTCTTCTTTCACGATGAAAAAACATATCTCGCCTTCACATATTTCACCAGCGAAATCGAAGGCCTGATAATTTACGATTACAGTGTCACGCCGACTTCGTATATGAACGGCGGAACGCATAAATATAACGGTTATGAAATTGAGTTTAAGCGGTATATCAAGCCGGGCCTGCAGTTAATCGGCTCATTTATGACACAGGACAACAAGGCTGACCAGGGCCTCAGCCCAAGCGTTGCACCGGAAACTATGGTAAAACTCGGGACATCATACTCCTGGAATGGCGGAAGCGCCGCGATATTTTTCTCCCATTTCGGTGATATGCCGAACACAGGCACACCGCCCTACCAAAATCCAAAGCCCGAAGCGCTGAATCTCGTCTCGCTCAATATCCGTCTCGACCCGTCGCAGTGGCTGGATATTCCAAAAGGACGTGCGACTCTGACTTTCAAAGTCGAAAACTTGTTCAACGAAAAAGTGTACGTGCCAACCTTCGCCTATACCGGCTCGCCCAATTCATTCCCGTATGGAGCCGGCACCACGTTCTACGCCGGCCTGCAAATCAATTTCTAATTAACGGCGCTTTTACTGTTGATAATAAAATGGTCCGGCACCGGGAATTGCGAACACATTAAAAGAACCTCTTTGCCGACTTCTTCGATAACTGATTCGTTATCGATATTTTCGACAACCCGTTTCACGAACCCGGCAATTTTCTCCGCCTGCGGTTCCTTCATTCCCCGCGTGGTTATCGCAGGTGTTCCCATCCGCAGACCGCTCGGATTAAACGGCGGAGCGGGGTCGTCCGGAATCGTATTGTAATTGCATACAATCCTCGCCCTGTCGAGCGCCTTGGCAACCTTTTTGCCAGGCACGTTTTTGTTGCGCAAATCTATTAATATCAAATGGTTATCCGTTCCGCCTGAAACCAGTTCGAAACCGTATTCCAACAGCTTGGCGGCAAGCGCGCGCGAATTTTTCACGATTTGCTTGGCATATGCGACAAACTCCGGTGTATCAGCCTCGGCCATCGCCACCGCGATTGCTGTCACCGTATGCATATGCGGCCCGCCCTGCAATCCGGGGAACACCGCCCTGTCGACCTGCTTGGCCAGTTCCTCTCTGCAAAGAAGCATTCCGCCTCTTGGTCCCCGTAACGTTTTATGCGTTGTCGTAGAAACAATATCGGCGTGCGGCACCGGGCTTGGATGAATTCCCGCCACCACCAGTCCCGCAATATGCGCGATGTCACTGATATGATATGCGCCGACCTCTTTTGCGATTTCTCCGAACGCTGCAAAATCAATCTGCCGCGGATAGGCCGTCGCACCTGATACAATAACTTTCGGCTTGTGCTTTCTCGCCATATCACGAATCTGGTCCATATCGAATCGGCCGGTTTTGGAGCTCAGCGTGTATTGCACCGAATTGAAAACCTTGCTCGATATCGTATTTTTCCATCCGTGCGTCAAATGTCCGCCGTGCGTCAGCATCAGCCCCATAATCGTATCACCCGGCTCAGCCACCGCCATATACGCACCGAGGTTCGCGACCGACCCGGAATAAGGCTGCACGTTGGCGTGCTCAGCCTTGAACAACTTCTTGGCCCGCTCCCTTGCCATCGTCTCGATTAAATCGGTTACCTGCTGGCCCTCGTAATATCGCTTGCCGGGATAGCCTTCGGAATATTTATTGGTCAGCACGCTGCCGCTTGCCTCCATTACCGCCCTGCTGACGTAATTTTCCGACGGTATCAGCCGGATGCTGCCGCTCTGCCGTGCCTTTTCCTGCCGAATCAATTCATAAATCTGCGGGTCGTATCGCTCTAAAGCCGTTGTCATATATCGCTCCATAAATCAATTCCACCTTGCCAAGTAAAGCAATTCTTATAGCAAAACCTGTTACTGCCGACAAGTACATATTAAAAAACGACAATTCGCTCCGAAAATTGCTCCCCTGCCGCCCTGCTGCTGTCGTATCTATCTACTTGCTATCGAATCCTGCAGTTTTGCGAGAATTGTCCT
>JBBABK010000023.1:0-12861 GCA_041657685.1 Phycisphaerae bacterium
TAAATTGCGGGGCTAAATTTTCCCCGTCGCGTGGTCAGGCTTTATTATTCGAGTTGGTCTTTTTCTCGAACTGGTCGAGTTGCCGCTGCATTACATTAAGCAATTCTTTTGTCGCGGGGCTTAGCTCTTTAGCTGCGGGGGTTTTGGCGTTTTGCGGCGGTGCGAAATTTTGCGCAGCTGCCTGTTCCTGTTTTTTGAACTCTTCGGCTTTGAGCAGCATTTGCTGAACGAGCTGGGAGATTGAGCCTGGCTGTATGGCGGGTTTTGATTCCTGCGGTTTTGTCGCGGGGACATTGACAACGGCCGGTTTTTGTTCAGTGATGCCGAGCATTGTTGCTACTTCGGCGTCGATGTCATCGGAGTTATCGAATGAACAGACGGGCATATCGACGACGAAGGTTTTGTCCTTGTGGCGTCGAAGCTGGAGGATTCCAATTTCGCAGCAGCGGTGAACGTCCTGCGGCGTGATGCCTTCACGTCTGGCGTATTCGCCTATTTCGATTAGACGCCTGCTCAGCCGTGACGCCGGCGCGCCATAGTTCTGCGTAGTGGCGGTGCTTGTGTTCATTCGGGCCCTGTCACAATTTTCTGTTACACTTTTATTTCGGCTTGGCCGTGCGATTTACTTAAAAATATGGCCCTATAAAATTGTCATTTACAGGGCCTTATCGCCAAAAATAGTCATTTAAGCTTATTCCTGCAGTGCCTCGATGGTTTCGATGATACGCGGGATATAGGTATAAACAGGGCCGCCGCCCATCATAAGCACGACCTGTGCCGCTTCGAGGATTTCCTCTTTGGTCGCGCCTGCGGCGAGAGATTTTTGTACGTGCAGCCGGATGCACGGGTCGCATCGCAGGGCCAGGCCGACTGACAGGGCGATTAGCTCTTTTTCTTTAACGGTCAGCTTTCCTTCTTTCATCGTCTTGGCGAAAAGCTGCTGAAAGCCGCTCGCGCCGTCGGGAATGAGTTTTGCCATCTTGCCTGCGGACGCTTTGAATTCTTCAAAATAATTTTTTATATGCTCAGACATCTTTGACCCTCTTTATCAAACAAGTAATTAATAATATACTTTTTTTATTATGTACTCTGACTGAACGCAGCCGGCAGGGCGTCGATTATATCGGTTGCCATAAGGCTGACCTGGCCCAGTTCATCGACGGCGATGTCACCGGCGAGGCCGTGGACGTAAACGCCATAAACAGCAGCGTCAAAATTGTTCATCCCTTGCCCCATCAAGGCGGCTATTATTCCCGTTAATACGTCACCGGCTCCTGCAGATGCCATTCCGGGATTTCCGGTTGTGTTTATATATACCTGCTCGCCGTCTGTTACGACTGTCCCTGCGCCTTTGAGAACGACGGTGGTATTGGTTTGTTTGGCAAATTCGACAGCAAGCGATTGCCTGTCCTTTGGCGGTTCATCTCTAAACAGGCCCGGCCATAATCTGCTCATTTCTCCCGGGTGGGGCGTTAGTACGAGACTTGCTTTTGTTTTGGCGGGCCAGTCTTTTATTTTGCTCATATTGTTCAGGCCGTCGGCATCTACAACCATTCGGAGTTTTTCAACGCCGAGCAGCGTTTCAAGTACCGAACGCACAGCGGGGCTGACTCCCATACCGCAGCCGAAGGCGAACACATCGTTTTCTTCGATAGCTTTCAAAAGCCGGGCTGCTGCTTTTTTGGATATTTTTCCGGATGCATCATCTTCCAGCGGTATGGTTGTATATGATGGCTCGATGGAAGCGACAATGGGCAGTATGCTTTTTGGCGTTGCGACGCGGACCAGTCCTGAGCCGCTTCGCAGGGCGGAACGGCCGACAAGAGCGGCGGCTCCGCTCATACCAAGACTGCCCGCGACGATGCAGACTTTGCCGAAGGTGCCCTTGTGCGAATCGGCTGTACGCGGTTTAAGTTTCGGGATGTCTTTAATTATCTGCATAAATCTATTATCATAGTATATCCTGCTTAAATCGAGGTCAATAAAAGATTTGACAGGCAAACAGGCTGTCTAATAAGGTATTGTTATGAAGAAATTATCGGTAGCAAGTTTTTTGTTGTTCGTCGTTCTCGGTGTTTGCCGGGCGCAATTCGTGGATTCGTTTGACGGCGAAAAAATCGAAGGCTGGTCATTCTTCACGGGTGACGGCAAGGCGAAAATGGATTTTACCCAGGAGGACGGTTATGCGCGTCTTTGGGTGGATGCAACAAAAGACAAGGCCAATGTATGGTGGGCAATCATCAAGCGCGACGTAGCATCGTTTATCGACGTCGAGAAATTAAAGGACCCGAACTATGCGCTGCGCGTCGAGGCCAGGGTGCGCGTCAGTCATGCGCCGCGGCGGGTGAACTTTATGGCGAACACCCAGAGGACCACCAATTACCATGCTTATCTTATGGAATATGACATACCAGAGGCAAATGACTGGCACGTCATCAGTATGACGTTCAGGAATTTTGACGCAGTTGCGGGTGACAAGGTTTATGTGCAGCTTGCGCTGACGGATTGCGGGCCGGAGAAATATTATGTGGATGTGGATTATTATCGCGTCGACGTTGTCGAGGCTGCCACTGCCGGAGCGGACAAGGGGGAACCGCTGCCCTACCATCCGCCCATTGTGAGCACGGGCACTTTCGCAAACCATCAGCCGGTTACTCAGGACAGTGTCATCAATTCCGACTATCCTGACATAAACTTTGATGACTGGCGGGTGGAGGGCGAAAACGGGACCGCGCACATCCTGACGGTTGATTCGGTGCAATGGGCGATTTTGAGGTGGGATTTCGGGAAATATAAAGGCTTGAAAGCCGATGGGCCGGGTTTGCTGGAATTGACCACGTATAGTGTTCTCAAAGGCGGTAAATACATCGAACATTGGGGCCAGGACTTCGGCGAAGAGTTTGGCAAGGTCAGGGTGATTGAAATTCTGGGCGGAGACCCCGAGTGGAATCAGGCCACGGTCACTTACAACAGCCTGATACAGGGTCACGTCATATCTGAGGTCATAAACAGCCAGATGATTTATGATTTGGACGTGGCTGATAAACGCGGGAGCAAAAATTACGTCACCATTTCCAGACCGGTTCTCCAACGCCTGCTGGACGGTAAAACCAAGGGTCTGGTTATTCGTCCGCTGGGCGCTTTGGTGACTTCTTTTTACGCCTCGGAAGATACAACCAACAGAGCGGTGCTACATTTCAATATCGTGGGAGATAAAACAGAGGGCGCTAAATGAATTCTCTGGTCGCGTCCAAACGAAAAAAATACCCCCGTCGTCCCGAAAAGACGTCGGGACAACGGGGCTAAACCTGTATAAATTCACTCCCGCGGTATAAACAGAGCGGTCAATAAAAGATTGAACAAGCGGTGATGGAGGTTTATAATTCTCGATGAATAATATGGTTGATATGTTTTAGCGGAATACAAAATGACAGGCAAGCAATTCTACGACTGGCAGACCTCCGGCGGGACAGATGATGTGATGAGGCTGGTAGATTGTCTTGAGAGGGCGGACGTGTCTTGGTGCGCCATTGGCGGCGTCGCGGTGAATCACTGGGCGGAACAAACGATGGTGACACAGGACGTGGATTTTGTCGTTGTGGCCGACGCGATTGAACGTACAGTATCGCTACTCGAAGAGGCGGGATTCAGTTCGGAAAGGTTTGACTGGTCAGTAAATTTCAAGAGACGCTCGGCCGTTAGTATTCAACTCAGTACGGAGGATTTCTACAGGGATTTTCCTTCCCGTGCCGTTGCGGTTGATGTGAATGGTATTTTGCTCAGGGTCGCATGTCTTGAGGATACACTCAAAGGAAAAATAAAGGCCTGGTCGGAGCCGGAGCTAAGGCAGAGCAAGCGATTGAAAGACCTTGCCGATATTGCGCGGCTTGTCGAGGCGCACCCGCATTTAAAAGATATGCTCACGGGCGAACTGAAGAAACAAATACAGCATCCAGGAAAAACGTGACACGACAATTTTTTGACACAGATTAACACGGTAAAGAATGTGAATAAGCCGAAGGCAAATAATAAAGAAATGGGGATGATTTACGGACGGAGTACGACTTGGCCAAACTCAAAGGTGATGTACGTGGCGAGTACGTCAGTCGGTTTCAGCAAAAGATGAAAATCCTTCTATGCAATGTCTGTTGGATGAGGCGCTATGCTGGTGTGAATGAAGATGATATTCCGAAGTATGGCGGGAGTTATGTCCAACAACATGGCTATGGACATGAGGCTATAAATTTCAGGGCACAAGGCGGATTGCTTTATGGATTCGTACAATTGCATACAGGAACAATTAATATAAACCGCCTTAATCCTAGTGCAGACAATAAAACCGAAGATGTGCTCATTGTATGGAGAGCACGATCTAATGAAGGATCTGTTATAGTCGGGTGGTACAAACACGCAACAGTGTATGGTAAACTTCAGAAACCGGTGCTTGGTCGTTCTTTCACCTATAATGGTGAGACGATTCGCCCAGAGTGGATCGTGACGGCAAAGGAGTCTGATTGTTTTCTTGTGCCACCTCTTCAGCGCGTTTTCAAAGTTCCTGTTACCCATAAAGGATTTGGGTCGCAGACCTTCGTTTCCTTCCTGGAGGCAGACACGGTAGAAGTCAAGGAATTCAAAGAGCAATTGCTCGATTACATTTCTAAAGCGGAAAGAGGTATATTCGTTGTCCATAGAAAAGGTAAAAAAGCACAAGTAGATCAAATAAAAAAAATAAAGATAGAAAAAGCTGCGATAGATGCTTCGAGTGATTATTACGTTAATAGAGGATACGACGTAAAATCGGTCGAGAAGGAAAATGCTGGATATGACCTTGTCGCTTCATCAGAACATCGCGAAATTTTGATAGAGGTTAAAGGAACATCCTTGACCTCCGAGAAGATTATTACTGTAAATTTGAGTCCAAACGAATACCGGAAGAGCAAAGCCCAAAAAAATAAGCATAGAATCTGTATCGTCAGCGATTGCCTGAACGACCCAAATGTGCACGAATTCGCTTGGAATAAATCAGAGCAGCAATGGGAAGACGAGAACAGCGGCAGTATTCTCGTTGTTGCCGAAAAAGTTTCTGCTGATTTTACGATAACGAAATGATATTGCTGACGGAAAGTTTAAGGCCCACAGGTTATCAGTAATCTGGTTCAACTGCCGCTCAATTATTGCATTAGAAGTTTTTGTCGATTTTTTTATTTATAAGTGTCACGGCGACGGCGGCGGAAAAGCCATTATCGATATCAACTGAAAATGTATTAAAACACGGGCAGGGAGCCCGTGATACAAACAAAGAAAACAAAAACCGCGGACAGTCCGCCAACAGCGGATAAATGCCCGCGGCTAAATTAGTCGCTAAACGAACCCCGAAGCAGGCTTCGGGGCTAACCGGAAATGGATTCCCGCTTACGCGGGAATGACGGTAACCCCCTAATACCCCGATAAACGGAATCGGGGTGAAAATTAGGGGGCTAAATTTTAACGACGTGTAACCCCGCCAAACCCGCAACGACATCGGGATTATGGCGGGGCTAAATATAAAAGGATTTTCCCGGCGGTGAACGGCCGCGGTTAGCCGGTTGCTTTTGGTTCGAGTGATAAATCGGCAAATAATCCTGCTTTGTATTTGTGATACGCAAGCGAAGCGACCATAACAGCATTGTCGGTACAATAGCGTTTCTCGGCGATGAGCAGTTTGTAATTGGATTCGTCACAGAGTTTTTTCAATTCTTCCCGTAATAAGCTGTTCGCGGCGACGCCGCCGCCGAGGATGATTGTTTTAGCATCTGATTTTTTAGCGGCTCGTTTTGTTTTTTTCACGAGAACGTCCACGACAGCTTTTTGGAAAGACGCAGCTATGTCGGCAATCTGTTCTTTACTCATCGAGGCGGTTGTGTTTTGGCCCTTCATATCCTGTCCGCGGCAGTGATAAAGGACTGCGGTTTTTAGGCCGCTGAATGAAAAATCGAGCGAATTTTTATCGAGCATCGTTCGCGGGAAGTTTATCGCATCGGGATTGCCCTGAGCAGCGGCTTTTTCGATTGAAGGCCCGCCGGGATACGGCAGGTGCAGTATCATTGCGACTTTATCGAATACCTCGCCGGCGGCGTCGTCGATTGTTCGGCCGAGCAGTTTCGGTTCCAAAGGCGAACGATAATCGTATAAGCTGGTATGGCCGCCGGATACAATCAACGCGATTGCCGGCAGCTCTATGTCCTCTTGGCCAAGCAGGGCCGACTGCATATGCGCGTGCAGATGATTAATCGCGATTAGCGGCTTTTGCCATACGAAGCTGAGCGTTTTTGCGGCGGTGACGCCCACAACGAGCGCGACGTTAAGACCCGGCTGGTTCGCTACGGCTATAGCGTCGATGTCGTCTTTTGTCAGGCCTGCCTGTTCGATGGCCTCGCTGATTACGGGTGTGATTTTTTCGAGGTGCGCGCGCGAGGCGAGTTCTGGTACGACGCCGCCGAATTTCTCGTGCAGCTTTGTCTGACTGGCGACAACGGAAGATTTAACGACACTGCCGTTTTGCACAACGGCGGCGGCCGTTTCATCACAACTTGTCTCGATACCAAGAATATTAATCGTCGCTCGTTGTTCGTCGCTTGTCGCTCGCATAGAAACTCGCAAAATATATTACGGTTTATGTAATTTCAGCAATATAAGTAACTGTTTTGCGGCACTTTTGCAAACTCTGGATAATGAGAATTTTATTAGTGTAAGAGGGGCTGGTTCGAAATCGGTGCAGATATGCTCTTTGTAATCGTCACCGAGGATTTGAATTTCATCGAGTTCGAATCCCAAACCCATTTTTGTTGCTGTGCGAATGACAGGAAAGTTATCTGGTTCTGAGTTAATTAATTTTGAGCAAACGATTTCACAGGCGATAGGGTCGGTCGAGCCGATTAGCCAACCTAAAGGTTTGGCTCGTCCGTTAATTGGTCCGGGGCCGTCCATAGCGACAACGCCGTCGATAATTGTCAAGGCCGGTTTGAGATAGCCGTAGATATCGAGCAGCATTTTGCAGAAATCAAATTCGTGGGTTCCTTTTCTAAAATGCCAGAGCGCCTTTCGCTTGCCTGGCACGCAGCCGAACATATTTTTTACCGCGAAGGTTGCGACGAGCTGCTGATGCGATTTGAATTTTGGCAGATTTATTATCACGTCCGCGTCAAGGGCGGCTTTGCTGATTTTAATTTTAAGATTATTGTCACCGATTAGGCAGGTTACAGGTTCATCAAGCTGCTTTACGGGTACGCCAAGTTTTTTAAGAGGCTCATCGAGCTTTAATTTTTTTACGCAGGCATAGACGTTCTGCCATGCGGGCGAGTCACCGACGAACGGTTTGGCTTTAAAATCGAGCAGCAGTTTTGCCAATTCTATGATGACGGCAGGATGAGTCTGTGTCGCGTGGCTTGCGGACTTGGGCGCGATGAAATTCGGTTTGATGAGCACCGTGTCTCCGGGCTTGACAAATTTAGCCAGACCGCCGAGCAGTTCGAATTGTCTTTGCAGGCAGACAGAGATTTTATCTGCGTAGTAGTCAGTGCATCTGGTTAAAGCTACGGCTGCTTTATTCATCGTAATCAATCCGAGATGCCTGTGCAGAAGATGGCGAATAAACGAATTTTGGATTTTTGAGGGTTGGTGAATAAAAAATGAGCGATGGACTTTTCGCCGGTCGCACCAGTTTCGGCCGTTTCGTTCTGCAGGACGGTCGCGAAATCAGGCTTCGGCCCCAAAATAAAAAAGTCGCCCGGACTCATATTGACTGCAAAGCCAAGAGATTCGATGCTTATATCTTCTTTCGCTTCGGGTTTATCAGGGAGTCTAAACGGCATATAAACAGGCGTTGCCTGCAGCCGGCATATCCCTCGTATTCCCGGTTCAGGAGAGGCAGTAACCTTGAACACGAAATGCCCCCTGTCGATATGGAACGGTTCGATTTCAAGGTTCGACCGCAGGTAGAAGAGATTCATCTTTGTATCGATTCGGTCAACGACCAATTCATCGAACTGGCCGAAGTCGAGTTTTATTTTAGTTCTGCGATCGACGATAGTGTCTGCTGATTCGAGCAAATCCGCTATTGTGTGCCACATCTGCTGTTCACCAAAACCGAACTGGAATAAATTGGCGGCAAAAACATCGGAGTCATTAGGTCGAACGGGTCTGTCATACAGTAGCGGCCAAACCTCGGAAAAGAGCCACTGAATGTTTCGTTGCGGCATTTCGAGGATGCAAAATTCCAATTCGACTGTCTGTATAAGTTTTGCGGGGACAGGCGGTTTTACGGGTGCGAGGTCACCAACCTTTATTAGATTCGGCGGGGGCGGCTGCGGAGTGTTTTCCTTCTCGCCCGAGCAGCCGGGAAATAACAAGAAAAAAGCCGAAGCGATAACGGTCACGTAACTAAATCTTTGCATAGTTACAACTTAGCAGGCGGGGCGGGTGATGTCAATGCCGGCGAAGGGTGGTATAGTGAGTGTGAGTTTTTGTCTGGTAAACGAATTCCCCGGCCGTGTCCGTCTTCGCTTCGCTTCGCCGAGATAAATACGGCCGGGCTAACCAACCGCGGACAGTGCCCGCGGCTAAATTAGTCGCCGTTCCGGCGACTGCTAAACAACCATGGGCAAGATGCCCGTGATACGAAGCATTTTTAATTCTAATTTCGACAACTATTTAGTATCATATCCGGCTATGCTCGAAAAAGGATTGGTGCAGATATATACAGGCGACGGCAAGGGCAAAACGACGGCGGCACTGGGACTGGCGCTGCGAGCGGCAGGTCACGGCAACAGGGTGCTGATTTATCAGTTTCTAAAGCCCGGTTCGCTCCACCTTGGCGAACGAATAGCGGTCGAAAAAACCGGATTACCCATCACAATCAAAACCCTGGATGCGAAATGGGATGTCGCGTCTTCGCCCAATAACCCCTCCGATGTCGAAGCCGCCAGGGCTGAAATTTCATTCGACCTCAAGCGGCTCACCGAAACAGCCGGCAGCGGTGAATACGACGTGATAATTCTCGATGAGATTGTGTACTGCCTGTCTAAAGGTTTGGCCTTGTTTGAGGATATTAAGCGGCTAATCGAAAATAAGAATCCCCGATGCGAGCTGGTTTTAACGGGTAGAGGAGCGAGCGATTCATTGATGCGGCTGGCAGATTTGGTAACCGTGATGAACTGCGGCAAGCATCCTTACAACGAGCAAACCCCAGCCCGAAAAGGTATTGAGTATTGATTTTTAAGCGTTTAAAACTGTCCTATAACAGAAAAGCACCTATTTATATAAATGTCGCGTATTGGCGAACTTAAGAGTTTTTTGCAGCGTATTAGGAAATTCGGCAGACGGTCTTTGGGCGGTGTTTGCTTGGCGGCGGACTGTTTAAAGGTATGTTCTTTATTAGCCGATAGTTATGAAATAATATAGGTCTTTTGTTCCTGTGCCGGTCGGTTACCGGCGAAGCAATTGTAGTTAACAGTTTGACGGATTGAGCTTATAGTGCAGCCGACGGGGACGGAGTCTGCCCAGATTAACGCTTTTGTATTCCCGCCGTTGTATTTATATTGTCTGAATAATTCCTGGTTATCTTTTATGGTGAGCTAATGAAAAAAGCATTAATTACCGGCATTACGGGCCAGGACGGGTCATACCTGGCGGAGTTTTTACTGAAGAAGGGTTACCGGGTATGGGGGTTAATCAGACGCAGTTCCTCATTCCATACCGGCAGAATTGACCACTTATATGTAGACCCGCACAAGGACCCGCCTTTGAAACTGCTCTATGGCGACCTGACCGACGGCAGCAACCTCGCTTGTATAATCAATGATGTAAAGCCCGACGAGGTTTATAATCTCGGCGCGCAAAGTCACGTCCGCGTCAGCTTCGATATGCCGATATATACGGTCAATACCGACGCGGTGGGGACCCTTCGGCTTCTCGAAGCGGTTCGTACAATGGAAAAGCCGGCGAAGTTTTATCAGGCGTCAAGCAGTGAAATGTTCGGCAAAGTGGTCGAGACACCTCAAACAGAAAAAACACCTTTTTATCCGAGAAGTCCCTACGGCTGCGCCAAGGTTTACGGCTATTGGCAAACGGTCAATTATCGCGAGGCATTCGGATTATTCGCCTGTAACGGAATTCTTTTTAATCACGAGTCGCCGAGACGCGGCGAAACATTCGTTACAAGAAAAATCACGAGAGCGGCTGCGAGAATAAAACTTGGTCTGCAGGAAAAACTCTATCTGGGTAATATCGACGCCAAACGCGACTGGGGCTATGCGGGAGATTATATCGAGGCGATGTGGCTGATGCTACAGCAGGATAAGCCTGATGATTTTGTAATCGCAACCGGAGAGATGTATTCTGTGCGTGATTTTCTCGACGAAGTGTTCGGATATCTCGAACTCGACTGGCAAAAGCATATCGAAATCGACGAGAGATATTTCCGGCCGACTGAGGTAGATGTTCTTTGCGGTGATGCGACAAAGGCACGCAAGATACTAAACTGGCAGCCTAAAGTAAAATTTAAAGAATTGGCGAAGATGATGGCCGACGCCGATATGAAATTAGCAAAAGGCGAAAAGCTAATTAAAGATAATTCAAGGTAATTTAGTTGAGCGATTTTTTCAAAAATAAACGCATCTGTGTTACGGGCGGGGCAGGCTTCCTCGGCAGTTATGTTATCGAAAAACTGAAGCAGCGAGGCTGTGAAAATATCCTCGTTCCTACTATTGAGGAATATGACCTTACAAAACTCGAAGACATAAACAGGGTATACGAAAGTATGCGGCCCGACGTGGTAATTCATCTCGCTGCGGTTGTGGGCGGCATCGGTGCCAATCGTGAGCATCCCGGCAAATTCTTCTATGAAAATCTTATGATGGGCGTGCAGTTAATCGAGCAGGGGCGGCAAAGGGGAATCGAAAAATTCGTTGCGATTGGAACGGTCTGTGCGTATCCAAAATTTACACCTGTTCCTTTCAAAGAAGAGGATATCTGGAACGGTTATCCTGAAGAAACAAACGCGCCGTACGGATTGGCCAAGAAGATGCTGCTGGTTCAGTCGCAGGCGTACAGGGCTGAGTACGGTTTTAATTCGATATTCCTGCTTCCCGTAAATCTTTATGGTCCTGGAGACAATTTTAACCCTTCAAGCAGTCATGTAATACCTGCACTTATTAAAAAATGTGTCGATGCGATTGATTCCGGAGATGATTATATTCAGTGCTGGGGTACGGGCAAGGCGTCGCGAGAATTTATTTATGCAGATGATGCCGCTGAGGGAATTTTACTGGCCACGGAACGATATAACGATTCGGATGCGGTAAACATCGGCTCCGGATCTGAAATTATCATAAAAGATCTTATTGAAAAAATTGCTTTACTTACCGGTTTTAAAGGTGAGATTCGCTGGGATGCGTCCAAGCCAGACGGCCAGCCTCGCCGATGTCTTGACACTTCAAAGGCAAAAAAGCTGTTCGGATTCGAAGCAAAAACTTCATTCGACGAGGGGTTGAAAGCGACCATCGAGTGGTACAGGCAAACCCGCGATATGCAGAAAACCGGTTGAAGTCGAAATGAAAGAATTATTAATAAAGGCGGTCGCGCATTTCTGTCATTGTTTTGATGAAAAGTTCCGGCGGGTCCCAGCCGACGCGGGGGCCGACGCGCTTGCCTGTGTTTGGGTCCTCGATGTAAATCGCGGGATAATAATTGATATCGAACCGACGCGCTAAATCAGGCTGGTCGTTAGTGTTTATAAGCACAGCAATGAAATTGTTGTTTACGAATTGCTGTACCTCTGGTTGGTTGTATGTGTTGTTAAAGGCGTCAGTGACCATTGGCTCGTTGGGTCGGTAGAAAATGAGCAGCAGGGGCTTATTGGCTTCTTTTGCAGTTTGTGTTGCCAGAGCGTAATTGGAAGTCCAGTTTACCGGGGCTTCTTTGTTAAAGAGAAAAACGATAACTACCAGGACAATGAATGTCCCTATAATAATCAATAAAGGCTGATTCTTTTTATTGCTTGTTCGAACAGTTTCCTGCCGGGTATCGTCTTCCATGGTAATTCCTTTAGAAAGCAGTATTTATTATATAGTGAGTGAATTTTTAGTCAATATGGCAGGTTGAAGTTGTTGCAGGAACAGAAAAACAAAAAATTATCATTTAACGGTGCGCCGGCACAATATCTTTTGGTGCTGCTCGGTACCCTGATTCTCTACACGGCCACCTGCGCACCGACGGTTCTCTGGCAGGACAGCGGTCTTTTTGTATATCGGATTTGGCACAACGACCTGCAGGGAAATCTTGGTATCGCTCTTGGGCATCCACTTTATATATTAATTGGGATGGCTGTAAAAATGATACCGGCCGGTGAGTTGGCCTGGCGCATCAATATGATTTCAGCGGTTTTTGGGGCGATAGCAGTTGCGAATCTGTTTTTGTTGTTAAGACTGTGGCTCGATAAAATCTGGCCCGCAGTTATTGGAGCGGTAAGCCTTGCAGTTTCCTGGACCTTCTGGCAAAATGCCGTCATAGCAGAAGTGTATACCTTGTATGCGGCTGTTTTTTTTACAGAATTGATTATTCTTTTTCAGTATGTTCGTACTAAACGCACAGGGTATATTTATCTGCTTGGTTTTCTAAACGGCCTGTCAATAGCTAATCATTTATTAGGTATTTTGCCGCTCGCCTGTTATGGCATATACCTGCTGTTTCTTGTTTACAAAAAAGAAATAAAATTTAAATCACTTATTCTTTTCACATCACTATGGGTTGTCGGTGCGGCTCCTTATTTGTATCTGATTATAAAAAATATAGTCCTAACAAGTGATGTCAGCGGCACAATTCAGT
>JBBABK010000023.1:12871-14392 GCA_041657685.1 Phycisphaerae bacterium
ATTCAGTCTGCATTATTTGGTAATGGCTGGCAAGACTCGGTTTTAAATGCGAGCTTGTCAACTAAGGTAGTGTTTGAAAATTTTGTGTTTATAGGTTTGAACTTCCCGACTCCGAATTTTCTTCTGCTGTTTATCGGTCTGGCAGTGCTTTGTAAAAAGTCTCCGAGCAGGGCCTTTGCTCATATCCTGCTTGCCGTTACTTTTCTTTTCTTTATTTTTGCTTTTAGATACAAAGTCCCCGACCGTCACGCTTTTTTTCTGCCGTTTTACTGTATGGCTGCGATATTTATAGCTTTAGGTGCGGATTGGCTGTTGAATAAATATGACAGCAGGGTATTCGCTGTATTAATTTTGTTGTTTGCGATTTTGCCCGCAGGTGTTTATTTCGTTACGCCCGAAATTGCGAGGAAATATTATCCGTCTCTTGCGGAGCGAAGGCAGCGGCCTTATCGAGATGAATATACTTATTGGCTCCAGCCCTGGAAGACAGGAGATGATGGTGCGGAACGATTCGCGACGGAGGCCCTGCAAAGTGTTGAGCAAGATGCTGTCATTTACGCATATACTACCGATGTTCATGCTATGCTTTATGTTCAGCAGGTTAAAGGCGTTCGGCCTGATATAATGATTGTTTCAGACTACGACCATAGCGAAGACTCACTGGAATTCAATGCTGAATCTATCTCTCAAATTATTAATGAAAAACCGGTATATGTTACATCCAATAGAACAGGATACAGGCCGGGGTTTTTAGATGAAGGTTATAAATTTATCGAGCAGGGCTTAATATACAAAGTTGTCGAATCAAAGGATTGATAAAGGGATTAAATAATGCAGGTACCGCTTTTAGACCTCAAAGCACAATACAAAACAATTAAGGATGATATTCTGGCAGCGATTAATGAAGTTCTCGATAGCCAGCAGTGTATTGGTGGGCCGAAAGTAGAAGAGCTTGAGAGGGAAATCGCGAATATAAGCGATTGTAAATATGCGGTCGGCGCATCAAGCGGCACCGATGCGATTTTAAATACGCTGATGAGTCTTGAGATTGGCCCTGACGATGAAGTCATTACAACGCCTTTTACGTTTTTTGCAACGGTTGGCTGCATCGCAAGAACAGGAGCACGGCCGGTATTTGTTGATATTGACCCTCGTACTTTCAATATTAATCCGAAGCTTGTCGAAGCTGCTGTTACAGAAAAAACAAAGGCGATTATGCCGGTGCATCTGTTCGGCCAAATGGCTGATATGGACCCGATTATGGAAATTGCCCGACGTCACAATCTTTATGTGATTGAGGATGCTGCCCAGTCGATTAGCAGTACCTATAAAGGAAAAAAAGCCGGAAGCATCGGAACGGCCGGTTGTTTCAGTTTCTTTCCAAGCAAAAACCTCGGCGGGATTGGTGACGGCGGGATGATTGTGACCAATGATGAACGGCTTTATCATCGGCTGTACATTATGCGCAATCATGGGATGGAACCTAAATATCACCACAAATTAGAACGGAAGAGCGTCGTG
>JBBABK010000024.1:0-14312 GCA_041657685.1 Phycisphaerae bacterium
TATTACGCGGATAAAAATATCAGGGAAATTGATTTTTCGCTTGATGCATCACAGGCTCACTACAAAATCAGTATGGCCCATCAGCTCCAAAGCGAATTTCTCGAATCGCTTTTCAGAATCCAGGTGGACATACTGAATATCAAGACGATGCTGCGGCTGAAATTTACCGAATCGGAACGGCGTGACGTTTTTGTCGAGGGCGGTTTTGTCGATATTGACCGCTTTAAGCACTGTCTCGACCTTGGTTATGAAGCGATTCCCCCGATATTTTTCTCGACGCCCTATTATGAAATTATCGATTCGGGCGTAAGCTATCTTATGTCCAGCCGGTCTTTCTTAAAACTCGAAGCGAATACTGATAAATATATTTCGGAATTTCTAAAACAAACGACCCAGATTACAGCCGGGCCTCAGCCCGTAATCGCGTATCTGTTGTTAAAGGAATCCGAAATTCGCACGGTGAGATTGATACTAACAGCCAGGAAAAATAACCTGCAAACGCGGTTGATACTCGACAGAATCGGAGAATAATGCAAGGCAAAATAGCGGTACTGGGCAACAGTGATTTCGTGATGCCGTTTTCGGCACTGGGACTCGATACGTTCAGAGTCAGCGATGAGCGGCAGTCTATAGTGGATGGTGCGAGAAAAATACTGGAAGAAAAATACCCGCTGGTAATAGTCGCCGAAAACGTCGCACCGAAAGCCGAGCAGGTATTCTCGGCCGTTCGA
This sequence comes from Phycisphaerae bacterium, assembly GCA_041657685.1. GTDB lineage: Bacteria > Planctomycetota > Phycisphaerae > Sedimentisphaerales > Anaerobacaceae > JBBABK01. Next base: position 732 of record JBBABK010000024.1, read on the forward strand.
CAAAAAACGCTGCCGGCTGTACTGGTCGTTCCGTTTACAACAGAATCACAGGGCTTCGCGACGCGGAGTCTCGGACAGGCTTTGAAAATGGCAATGGGCATTAATGTCCTGCAAAGCAACTAACTTTCGCAAGAGGTTCGAATAATGGCAAGAGAAGGACGAATATTTAAAGTGGCGGGCCCGGTCGTCGTGGCAGAAGGAATGACCGGCTCACGAATGTACGACGTGGTGCGAGTGGGTAAGCTCAACCTGATTGGTGAAATAGTCGAGCTGCACGAAGACCATGCGTCGATTCAGGTTTATGAAGAGACGACAGGCATCGGACCCGGCGAGCCGGTGGTTGATACGGCCGCCCCGCTGAGCGTCGAACTTGGACCTGGTTTGATTGAAAGCATATATGACGGCATCCAGCGCCCTCTGAACGCACTTTATGAAAAAGAAGGAGCGTTTATGAGCCGTGGTACTACGGTACCGGGCTTGGACAGAGAAAAGAAATGGCACTTCAAGCCGACTATCGAAAACGGAAGTGATGTCGGACCCGGTGACATTATCGGCGAAACAAAAGAAACCTCGCTGGTAAATCACAAAATTATGGTGCCGCAGGGAATCAGCGGAAAAATCGATGGCCTCAAAGAAGGCGATTTCACAATCACCGAGACGATTGCAACGATTAAAACCAAAGATGGGCAGACAGAACTGCAAATGATGCAGAAATGGCCCGTGCGTAATCCGAGAATGGTAGTGCGAAGGCTCGCCCCGAACAGGATTTTAACCACCGGCCAGCGCGTTATCGATACGTTCTTCCCCATTGGCAAAGGCGGCACAGCCTGCGTACCGGGGCCTTTCGGAACCGGTAAAACGGTCGTGCAGCACCAGTTAGCCAAGTGGGTCGATGCTGATATCGTCGTTTACGTCGGCTGCGGCGAACGCGGAAATGAAATGACAGACGTGCTCACCGAATTTCCCGAACTCAAAGACCCCCGAAGCGGCGAACCGCTGATGAAACGTTCAGTGTTAATCGCCAATACGTCGAATATGCCCGTGGCTGCTCGTGAAGCTTCGGTTTATACCGGCATCACAATCGCCGAGTACTTCCGCGATATGGGTTACACCGTTGCGCTTATGGCCGACAGCACAAGCAGGTGGGCAGAAGCGATGCGCGAAATCTCCACGCGTCTCGAAGAAATGCCCGCCGAGGAAGGCTACCCGGCGTACCTCGGCGCGCGAATCGCGTCGTTCTATGAACGCGCAGGACGGGTGCAGTGCAAAGGCAAACCCGAACGCGAGGGCGCATTGTCTGTTATCGGCGCTGTCAGCCCGCCAGGCGGCGACCTTTCCGATTCCGTCGTACAGGCGACTCTCCACGTGGTAAAAGTTTTCTGGTCACTAATGGCCAAACTCGCTTATCAGAGACACTTCCCCGCAATCGACTGGCTGACGAGCTATTCGTTCTATAAGGAATACCTCAAGGAGTCTTTCGAGGACAAAGACACAGGTATCGAGATGGACCAGATGGTTAGAGAGGCAATGAGCCTGCTCGAACAGGAATCCAACCTGCTGGAAATTGTCAGGCTCGTCGGCGCCGAGGCATTATCGCCGAAGGACAGATTGTCACTGGAGACGTCACGCTCTATCCGCGAGGACTTCCTGCACCAGAACGCGTTTCATCAGGTAGACACGTTTACTTCGCTCGACAAGCAATATGAAATGCTCAAAACGGTGCTGCATTTCCACAAGGCTGCACTGCACGCAATCGATGCCGGTGCCGATACCGCCGACATTTTCAAATTACCGGTCCGCGAGGAAATCGCGCGGGCCAAATATATCCCGCAGGAACAGATGGATAAAATCAAGGCAATAAGAAGCACGATTGATAAACAAATCAAGGAACTCCAACCCGTTAAGGCGTAGGAAAATGCTGAAAGAATATCAGACAGTAACGAATATTTACGGCCCGCTGATGCTGGTCGAAAAGGTTGATGACGCACGCTTCGGCCATATCGTCGATATCGAACTTGAGGACGGCTCGATTCGTCACGGCCAAATCCTACAGGTCGAAAACGATAAAGTCCTGGTGCAGGTCTTTGAGGGAACAAGCGGAATCGACGTCGACAAGAGCACCGTTCGCTTTCTGGGAAAGCCGCTGACCTTTAACGTCTCGCCCGACATTCTCGGCCGGGTCTTTAGCGGTCTCGGCGTACCGAAGGACAACGGCCCCGAAATAATCCCCGACCAGACTCTCGACATTAACGGCGCCCCGATTAACCCGTCGGCCCGTGATTATCCCAATGAATTTATCCAGACCGGCATCTCGACAATCGACGGCCTCAATCCGCTGGTCCGCGGACAGAAACTGCCGATTTTTTCAGGTTCTGGTCTGCCTCACGATGATATGGCCGCGCAGCTCGCACGTCAGGCCACCGTCCGCGGCAAGGGTGAACAGTTCGCGGTTGTTTTCGCAGCTATGGGAATCACGTTCGAGGCCGCTCAATTTTTCATCAACGACCTTACCAAAACCGGCGCTATCGAACGTGCGGTTATGTTTATCAATCTCGCCAACGACCCTGCCATCGAGCGAATCGCAACGCCGAGATTTGCACTTACCGCCGCCGAGTACCTCGCCTTCGAAAAAGATATGCAAGTTCTTGTAATTCTCAACGATATGACAAATTATGGTGACGCGCTTCGTGAAATCAGTGCCGCCCGAAAAGAAGTGCCCGGCCGAAGAGGTTATCCCGGCTATCTCTATACCGACCTTGCAACCGTTTACGAACGCGCCGGCCGGATAAAGGGCAAAAAAGGCTCGATTACTTTGGTGCCGGTTTTGACAATGCCCGAAGACGATAAAACTCACCCGATACCAGACCTTACCGGATATATCACCGAGGGGCAAATCATCCTTTCGCGTTCGCTGCACCGAAAAGGAATCGCCCCGCCGGTAGACGCACTGCCGAGTCTTTCGCGTCTCAAAGACAAGGGAATCGGGGCTGACAAAACCCGCGAAGACCACGCCGATTTGTACAACCAGCTTTATGCTGCTTACGCACGCGGCAAAGAAGCGCAGGAGCTTGCGACGATTATGGGCGAGGACGCCCTGTCGGATGAAGACCGCAAGTATATGACCTTCGCAGACAAATTCGAAGACAAGTATGTTTCGCAGGGCTATTACGACAACCGCACAATCGAGCAAACTCTCGATTTGGGCTGGGAGCTGCTCAGTATGTTCGAAAACGCTGAGCTTAAGCGAATCGATACGAAACTGATTGAAAAGTATATGCCGAAATTCCGCGAAAAGAACCAGTCGCAGAATGTTAAACAACCGCAGGAGCAGGAAGCTTAATAACTGATATGCTGATTGTAAATCCGACAAGAATGGAACTGCTGCACCTGCGAAGGCGGTTAGGCCTCGCCAAGAGAGGACACCATCTTCTCAGTGAAAAGCGGGACGAGATTTCACGCCAGTTGATGCTGATTGCGCGTGACATCCAGCCGTTGCGACAGGAAGTCGAAAAACAGCTTCTCGAAACCTTCCGCAGGTTTATGCTGGCCCGTGCTTCGATGGAGCCGGAGGATATAAAGGCCGCTCTTGAAATCCCCACAAAAAAACTCAATCTCACAATCGAGCTGGCAAACATTATGAACGTCAAAGTGCCGAATTTCGGCAAAGAGATTGCCGGAGAGATTATCTGCTACGGTTTTGCGACAACCTCGGCCGAATTGGACGTCGCGCTGCTTGCCCTTGAAAAAGCGTTCGACAAGCTAATTGAACTGGCCGAAAAGGAAAAGCAGGCTCGCCTGCTGGCTGTTGAGCTTCAGATGACTCGCCGCAGGGTTAATGTCCTCGAGCACGTGGTAATCCCCGAAATGCAGGAGACCATCAAGTTTATCTACGATAAGCTTTCCGAAGCCGAGCGCGACAATATCTCCCGCCTGATGAAAATCGCAGATATCATCCGCGAATAAAGCGGAATTCAAACCAATCACTGCCGCTTGCGTATCTTTTAAAAAACTGGAAATATCGGTTTAAAATTGATACAACATTCACCTCAAATACAGGTTTGATAGAAACGGTTTCATTTTTTATGCATTTTAGCTGGCGAAAAATATTCGTAGCACTCATCGCGCTGCAGGTCATTCTTGCCGCTTATCTCCTGTTTGTCTTTCTCGGTGCCGGAACCAGCATAGAAGTTGACAAATCACAAACCGCCAAATCCGATATTGTTACCGATGCCAACGGAGTCGGAAAGGTCGGCTCGCTTGAAATCGGCAACGTCGAAAAGGCGAAATTCGTCAGCTTTGATGAGGCCGGGCAAATCAGCCGCGAGTTCGGTTTCGAAGAGCTGCTCCACAAAACCGGCGACGAATGGAAAATCGCAAAACCGTATCTCAATATTTACCAGCCGCAGTTCGACTGCCGCATTACAGCCGATACCGGCGTAATGCTCGCCGACGACCTGACCGACACGACCAATATCAAAGAAGCTTCACTTAAGGAAAATGTTGTCATTCATATCTCATCAAAAGGTACCGACGGCCCCGGCTTAATGGATATTTATCTCGATGATATAGAATTTATCACCGACCGCTCGCTGCTGCTCACATCTGGGCCTGTAAAAATGCTCGCCGATGATATGCAGCTTCTTGGTACGGGTATGGAAATCGTATATGACTACTCCCGAAGCCGGCTGGAGATGTTCAGAATAATCGAGCTTGAAAGTCTTTGCTTAAACAGAATCGAAACCGAATCCGAATCAACAAATGATGCACCGACCGACTCTGCCGAAAAAAATAAATCCCAAATCTCAACTGAACAGGAAATGTATAAGGCCGTCCTTAATTCCAACGTCGCCGTCAGAATGAAAAATCAATTCCTGCTGGCTGATGATAAACTTATTATATCAAACATAGCACCGAAGCAAACTTCGCCGGACCCGAACAAAACGGATTCACAGGACGATTCGGCCGTTAAAGCCAAATCCGTTTCTCGTGAAAAAGCGTTCGACGTTGTCGCAAGCTGCGAACACGGTCTCGTGATTTACCCGATGGATGTTTCAAAGCCGAAATCCGCCATACTGTCATCCATTGATACACCGACCGCGGGGGAATCTGATTTTCTGCGTATAGCCGAATCGCCCGATGTCAATTCACTGCGAGCCGAAACAATAGATATAGACGCGATTACCAGACGCACGACCGGCAGCGGCCGGGTGACATTGAAATACCGCTCCGCGGGCAGCAGGCCCGTAAACATTACCTCACTGGAAGGTTTCACCTTCAATCCCGATTTGGGCAGGGTATCCTTCGAAGGCGGCAGCACCGTTGTTTTTGATTCGCAGGAACAAAACCAATATACGCTGACCGCCGACCAAATCACCGCGGTGCTGGCAAAAGAATCGTATGCGGACGAACTGAATAATCTCAAACACATTACAGCTATGGGCAATGTAACTATTGTCGCAGGTGACAAACTAACCGGCAAAGATACAGCACGTTTTACCGCTCCGCGCGTCGATTATTTTGCCGAAGGTTCCGACATTATGTCAACCGGCCAGTCCGAGCTGACCCTGTACCGCGATATCGGCTCATCAAAAAATCAGTCGCTTATCGTAACCGCAAAGGAAAGTGTGCGATTCGAACCTAAGCTCGATTCTGTAATTTTCACCGGCGACTGTTACAGCCAAACCATTGATTATAATTCGCCCGAACCAAGAAAATACACCCTCAGCAGTGACACCCTCACGCTCGAACTTATGCAGCAGCAGGACGCCGCCGCCGAAACATTGAACGGCATAAAAAAAGTCACCGCAGACGGCGGCGCAGTTGTTTCGGTTATATCCGTATCTGACGAAAATATAATTTCCGAATTCACCGCCAACAAAATTGTGTACGATTCGGAGGACGAAGACATCCTTGCCGACGGCCCTTCCCGACTGGTTCTCTACGAGCTTCAGCCGGAGCTTTCAGGCCAAATCAGCGAAGCGCCGATGACCATTACTTCTCAGCTGAGCACCCGTTATTCACTACCGTCGGGCAGAGCCGTTTTCTCCGGTTTATGCGAGTGCAATATAATAAGATTAGACAACGGCACGCCTCGCAAGTACCGTCTTACCGCCCCTCAGATTACCGTCGATATAGCCGCGGCCGAAAAAGGATTTGTCGGCTCATTCGCAATCGAATCGGTCATCGCCGGCGATAACGCGATAATCATCGTAACGCCTGTTAACAGTGTCACCGAACTGGCACGATTTACCGCGGCAACTATGAATTATAATGCGTCTGCGGATAAAATTGTCGCCGACGGGCCCTGCGATTTCACTTTTTATGCGAATGATTTCGTTCAAACCGAAACGCTCGGAGCGGCCGTACCTGTTCAGATTCACGCCGAACAGAAAACAACTTTCCAGCCAAACAGCAACCGCCTGACATTCGAAGGCGACTGCATCGGTACAATGTTAAGAAACGAGACCGATTCGCAAAGCAGGTACACTCTTTCCGCACCGAGGCTGACAGCCGAATTGTCAAGGCAGCAGGAAAAAGGGCTCGCCGCGTCGATTCTCGGTATAGATAAATTCACCGCCGACGGCGGAATCGTGCAGATTTCAAACGTCAGAACCGCTTCCAATCGTCTGGTGACGTTCAGCAAAATCAAATGCCAAAAATTCATTTACGATACCGATGAAAAACTTTTTACCGCCCTCGGCCCCGGCATTGTCACCGTCGATAATTCCAACGTTGAGGAATTGAACATTCGGACCGACCGGTTCGGTATCAGGAAAAAATGCTACGCCTTCCTGCGCGATTTCGAAACGCTAAAATACGATATGCAGGCTAATCGAATTACCGCTCACAATACCAAAACCAAGATGCTCGCCGATTATTTCCCGATTGAGAATAAGGATATTCAGCAGCATATTATGGCCTCGGCGGGTATCATTGAAATGCAGCTTACCGCCGATGCACTCGGCCGGGGCGAAATATCCGGTTTCAGGGCATACCGGGGAATCACCTACGAGGACTCCGATAACCAGTTCATAGCCGACGAAATGATTTACGATGCCAAAGCTTCCACAATCAGGGCTACCGGCAGCGAAAATCAAAGCTGCTATCTCAACGGCGCGATAGTGGACAATCTAATTTATGATATAAACCGCCAGGCCGTCCTGAACGTCGATATAACCCGACCCGGCATGGTTCAGCCTCCCGCCCGCCGCTAAAAACGCCCGCTTCAAAGCGATGCAGCGGCTATATTATAGGCCCGTCATTTAAAACCACTCTTAATTTCCAGACCGCACGAACGTTTTCTATATTTTATTGGGTACCAAGTTTATGGGAAGCTGGACGTGCCCTTCAATCAAAAACGGTACTTGAACTATTATTAAGGTGCAGGTGGCGAAATGAAATTCGGCGGATTCGGATTCGGAAAAAAACAGGCCCCTGACGGCAGTTTCCATCAGGACGATTTTGATGACGGCCAGATAAAGGGATTGTCAAATCTTTATGTCCCGCAGGAAGATTTACAGCCGCTGGAAACAGACCAGCAGGCGGTTGGAACCGCGGACATAATCGATGTTTTACTGCAGCAGGGAAAAATCGACCAAATTCAGTATGACACGCTCCGCCGGCAGCAGGCGCTATCACCCGGCGGCAAAATGGAACAAATCCTCGGCGAAAGCGGTTTTGTCACCGACGATGACATTCTCGAAGCGAAAGCGCAGTTCTACGGCCTGGAGTTCTGCTCCATAACACCGGAACAGCTTGACAAAAATCTGTTCGAGCAGCTCGGCATCGAGCTTGAGTTCATAAGAAAAAATTTGGTCTGTCCTGTAAACGTATCGGACGGTTCACTTATCATAGCAACTTCCGACCCCGGCAATATCTTCGCAATTGAAGACGTCAAGCGAAAGACCAGTATGGAAGTGCATATCGTGTTATGCAGGCCGGCGGATATTGAAGCGTTATGCGACGCGATGCGCGAAGAAATTATCGATTACAACGTTGACAATATCATTTCGGATATGTCTGACGTCGAGGTCGTAGAAGACGAGCAAAAAGATTTCGAAGACCTCGAACGTATGGCGGGCCAGTCGCCGGTCATCAAGTTCGTCAATTATCTCATCAGCAACGCCATTAACTGCGGTGCAAGCGACATTCACATCGAGCCTAAAGGCAAACAGACGCGTATCAGGTACCGTATCGACGGCGTGCTCTTCGAGACGACACAGTGCCCTGCCAAGATGCACCCTGCCACCGTTTCACGTATCAAGATTATGGCCAATCTCGATATATCCGAAAGGCGGCTGCCGCAGGACGGCAAAGTATCCGTCATCGTCGGAGGCCGTGCAATCGATCTTCGTATCTCAATTCTGCCTACCAATAAAGGCGAAAAGGTTGTTATCCGAATTCTTGACAGCAAATCCCTGCTGCGAGGACTCGAACACCTCGGTATGGAGCAGGAAACGCTCGAACAATTCCAAAAACAGATTGTAATGCCGAACGGGATTTTCCTGGTGACAGGCCCGACCGGCTCCGGAAAGAGTACCACGCTTTATGCCGCCCTGACGCAGATGGACGGCGACAGAATGAATATTTCAACAGTGGAAGACCCCGTTGAATACGAGTTGGGTTTTTGCAACCAGGTACAGGTACAGGAAAAAATCGGGCTGGATTTCGCCGCAGCCCTGCGCTCGCTTCTGCGGCAGGACCCTGACATTATAATGATTGGTGAAATTCGCGACCAGGAAACGGCGCGCATCGCAGTACAGGCCGCTCTAACAGGGCATCTCGTATTTTCAACACTGCACACCAACGACGCGGCCAGCTCGATTACAAGACTTGTCGATATCGGTATCGACCCATACCTGATTGCCGCTTCACTTAACGGCGTTCTCGCCCAGCGCCTCGTTCGCAAAATCTGTCCCAAGTGCAAACAGTTATACGAAGTCCCCGAGCAGATGCGCAGGTATCTCGAACAGGCTGGTATCGCTGCGAACAACCTCTATAGAGGCGTCGGATGTGATTTCTGCCGCGGCTCCGGATACGCCGGTCGACTCGGCATCTATGAAACGCTCATTGTGGACGAAGCCGTTCGCAGTATGATTAACAAAGACACTTCAGTCGCAGGCATTCGCGCACTGTTCAAAGAAAGAGGCTGTAAGACCCTGTTTGACGACGGTCTTTCCAAAGTCAAATCCGGTCTGACAACCGTCGAAGAAGTATTGAGAGTTACGGAAATATCAACCGAGATACCGGACGAGCCTCTTCAAACATAAATGTTGAAAAAATTTCTCATCGTCGGCACCGCTTTCGTCCTGGCGGGCATATCCGTATTGCTTTGGCTGAGTTACAGGCAGACACAGTGGCAGAAACTGCGTGATGATTATAGTGCCAAATATTCCGCTGCCGGCAGGAATTTTCTGCAAAACTGGTTCGACCTGCCCGCCGATGCCTGCACACCTGCTTTGCAGCAAAACGATGCTGCTAATCAATCCGCGGAACAAATTAGCCGGGTACAGAACGAACGTTTCATTGCCGATATCGACAAGCTCAATGACATAGAGTCGCATCTTTATCCCGTTGCGAACTTGCTGTATGGCAGCAACTGGCGACAGAAACTTCAAAAGTTTAATCAGACCGAGGCGATAACAAAAAATATCTCCGCGGGGGCAATCGTAAGCTGCACCCTCGGAAGCGCATTAATTTTAAGCTCGCTATTTGGACTGACAGCTGCGCGCATTCATAAATATAAAAATAAATCTTATTATCACAAAACCAAAAATAAACCGGTTGAACAGCTTAAAACAAACGAAACGGTCAAACCAAGACCGTCGGTCAGCGAAATTCTGAATCTTCGCAGCAATAACATTGATAACACTGCTCATAATTTCGAACAGAACAGGGAAGCTGAAGATATCTTTGTGAGTTCATACCAAACGGTAAAAAAAGTTAAAACAGAAATTGACCAGAAAGCTAAACAATTCAAAAAAGAAGTCAAAGCTGCTAAACGCATTGAAGATAAACAGCCGGACCTGCTGAGCGATACATTAAGCAGACTGGCTGAAGAAGTGGCCGCGATACGCGGATACGCGGGCAAGCAGGAGGAAACGGTTAAAAAGTTTCAGGACGGTTATAGCTGGAACGTCATTCGCAATTTTGCTCTCAGGGTGATTCGCTGCATCGACAATCTCGAAAAAAGAATCGAAGCTTTGGCCGAGATGGGACAATCGACCGAACATCTCCTCGAAATACGTGACGAGCTTTTGTTCGCAATCGAATCGACGGGGCTGGAAAGATTTGAACCGCAGCTCAACAGCGATTATCGCGGACAGGAAAAATCGGCTGAGGCCGTAAAAGATAAAACGTCGGCACAGAACGACCAGCTCAAAGGCAAAATCGCCGACGTCATTAGGTGCGGATATAGATATATGCTCGATGATGATAATTACAAGATTGTGCGGACGGCCCAGGTCAGGCTGTTCGGCTAAATTCAGGCGAGGCGTAATATGAGTAACATAACTGGAATAGACCTCGGAACCACTTTCTCGGCTCTTGCGATTTTAAACGCTATCGGAAAGCCGGAAATCGTACCAAACGCAGACGGCGACAGGCTCACTCCCTCGGCGATATTTTTCGACGAGCAAGACGCCGACCTCGTGCGGGTCGGCATTGAGGCAATTAATTCGCGATACTTAAACGTCGAACGCTCCGTCCGCTGGGTCAAAAGACATCTCGGCGACGCATCGTATGTAAAAGAAATCGACGGCAAAAATTGGACGGCGGTAGATTTGTCGGCTCTGATTCTTAAAAAGCTTCGATTGGAATGCTCCACGGAAAACGACGAAATCAAAGACGCCGTAATTTCGGTGCCAGCTCACTTCGACGAAATACGCAGAAAAGCGACTATGGAGGCCGGCAGACTGGCAGGTCTCAATGTAATAGGAATCGTAAATGAGCCGGTAGCCGCCGCATTGTATTACGCTACTACCCGAAAAGTTTTCGGCAAAACGCTTGTGTTCGACCTCGGCGGAGGAACGTTCGACGTCACTATTATGAACGTTAACGGCCAGGATATGGAAATCCTCTGTTCGCAGGGCGACCACGCGCTGGGCGGCATTGACTTCGACGCCAAAGTCCTCGAAATTATGGAGCAGTCCTATCGCGAAAAATTTAGTGCCGAGTTAATCAGCACCGCCGAAGAGCGAGCCAAATACGAAGACGAGGCCGAGGACATCAAAAAAACGCTTTCACGCCGTGACTCGGCCAAGAAGATGCTTTACGGCCAGGCAGGCAGCCTGAGATTCGAGATAACAAGAGACGCGTTCGAGCAGGCAATAAAACCGTTAATCGACCGTGCCGAAATCCTGCTCGAAGTGGCGCTTGATGAAGCATCGCTCAAACCGCAGGATATAAGCAAAGTGCTGCTGGTCGGCGGGAGCAGCCGAATTCCGCTCGTTCAGAAAAAACTCGAATCTAAATTCGGTTTCGCTCCGGAAGCAGCCGTAAATCTCGATGAATGTGTTGCGCTCGGTGCGGCCGTTCACGCGGGACTGACAATGCTTCGCAACAATCCGAAATCGGTGAACGCCGGAATTGCCGGCGGCATCGAAGGAATCAACCTGACCGATGTATGCAACCACAGCTACGGAACGCTGTGCGCACCGGTAGATAAGAAAACCGGACGAAGAATCATCGAGAATCGAATAATCCTGAAAAAGAATACGCCTCTGCCCTGTGAGCAGAAACAAATTTTTTATACGATGAACCGGGGACAGAACGAACTGCAAATCACAATCACTCAGGGCGAAGACTCGCAGCCGCAGTACGTAAATAAAATCGCGACCAACACTTTCGCTTTGCCGCCCGACCGCCCTGCGAATTGCCCCATTGAAGTGACGTATAGTTATGACGTAAACCAGCGTATGCACTGTGAATTTCACGACATCCGGTCAGGCAGAAAGCTCGAAATTAATTTATGTCTGGAAAAAGACGGCAGCCTTCAAGAGGCACAGCAATGCGAGAAAACAGAACAATTAGAGCTTGTAAAAATCGAGTAGCTCTGCTCGTACAGGCATCTATTCGTTTATACGATTATGTTCGTAATGGCTGTGCTCCGTCTGAAAATTCCGAAGATACAAACATCGAATCGGATAACCGCGATTTGGACTGCAAATGCACCGTGGAACAGGATGTCGCGGGCGATGATATCTTCACGGTAAAAATCCGCGGCAAAATCCGCATCGACAAGCCTGACCAAAGAGTAAATTTCAAAATTTTCATAGATGATATAACCGACCTCGACCGCGAACCGGCCGCTGTTTACATAAAGCCGAAAAGCGAAAATTTATCAAATCTCAAAAATTATCAGTTTACCTGCGACATCGGCAGACTAAACGAAATCGAAACACAAATCACGGACTGGCTGTCCATAGCCAAAATTAAACCTTCGGCGATGCTGTTTGCCCGCAGCGGAAAAAGAACATTGCATCTCAATGGAACAGTTGTATCCCTCCAGAATCAGCAGTTCACAAAATGCAAATCCCTGTTCGAATACGAAAATTGCGAGTTAGGCTATATCGACATAACACAGAACATCGAACGCAGCCGAGCGCTGGCTGTGGCATTAGCCTTTGACCTGTGTGCTGCCGACGGCAAAATGTACAAATCCGAAATCAACAAAATAAAAGATTGGGCGTTTAACAATATCGCGCAATCAAATACAAAAACTAAACGCCGGCTCGAAAAAGCATTAAACAAAACCGTACGTTTTTTTAAAAAGGGATACAAAATCGACACGGTCTCAGCGGCTGCCGAATTAGCCCGCATCGCGCCCGCCGCACAGAGATACGAAATCATCGAAATGTTTCTGGTGGTTGTAAGTGCCAAAGAATTCGTTTCAAACAGCCAAATCGAAATTCTTAAAAAACTTGCGGGCCGGCTCAACATAGAACCTGCAAAATTCCGCGAAATGGCCGAACGATTAATACCCGCACAATTCCACAAAATAAAAGATGTCCAAATCCTGCTCGGCATCGATGAGCAAATGACCAAAGAGCAGACGAGAACCCAGCTTAACAGCGAATATCGAAAATGGAATTCCCGGGTTACCAATATTGACCCCGTTATCCAGTCGCAGGCAGAACAGATGCTTAATCTTATTGCACTCGCGAGAGGCCGCTACGTAGGCTAATTTGATTTTGCCCCGCAAAAACGATTTTGCTCTTAATTTTAACACAAAAAACTTGATTTTCATTTGATAAGTGCTATAATTCAGACGTTTTGAGGGAAGATTTACCTTTGGCGGCGACACCTTGGCTTCGAAAAATTGATAGAGATAATGAAAAATCAGGCTGCTTAGAGAGGGACTATACCAAACAGTAAACTCCGTTTAAATCCAAATAAGGCATTTTGCATTGCGCATATTTAAACCACTGCGCAAAGGAATGCGAATAAAGTTTTTATCTGTTCACTGCCGATGCAATAAGGGATGCAAGAATGAATCTTGAAAAAAGAAAACCAACAGGCCGGGAGAAAGATCAGGCAGCGATTGACCTGCTCGATGAGCTTAGGCTGAAACTTTATAAAGAT
>JBBABK010000025.1:0-2236 GCA_041657685.1 Phycisphaerae bacterium
TATTTCTGAAGTTTTTCCTGCAGCTTTTTATCGATAGTCAGCATCGGGGCCGTGCAGTACGAATCGCCCGTATGAACGCCCATAGCATCGACGTTTTCGATGAAGCAGACTGTAATCTTTTGTCCCTTTGAATCACGAACCACCTCAAGCTCCAGCTCCTCCCAGCCCAGCACGGATTCTTCTATTAAAATCTGTCCGACAAAGCTCGCCGCCAATCCCCTCGCCGCTATTGTCTCCAATTCATCGACGTTATAAACCAGTCCGCCGCCGGTGCCGCCCATCGTATAAGCGGGACGAACCACGACCGGAAAACCCAGTTTTTTCGCGATATCCTGCGCCTCCTGCACGCTGTACGCAGGCTCACTCTTTGGCAAATCAATACCCAGCTTGTTCATCGTGTTTTTGAACGCGATTCTGTCCTCGCCGCGCTCGATGGCGTCGACCTGCACGCCGATTACTTTGACGCCGAACTTATCCAGCACGCCGGCTTTATAAAGCTGCGATGACAAATTCAAACCACTCTGGCCGCCGAGGTTCGGCAGCAGGGCGTCGGGCCTTTCCTTTTCGATGATTTTTGTCAGCGTCTCGACGTTGAGCGGCTCGATATACGTAACGTCCGCCATCCCCGGGTCGGTCATAATCGTCGCGGGATTGCTGTTCACAAGCACGATTTTGTAGCCTAATTTCCGCAGCGCCTTGCACGCCTGCGTTCCCGAATAATCAAACTCACACGCCTGGCCTATTACAATCGGCCCCGAGCCTATTATCATTACCTTTTTGATGTCCGTACGTCTGGGCATAGTTTTTCTCCATAAAGAACAACCGTAGATTAGCCTTGGATTCGCCTAAGGTTTGAAAAAAGATTAGACAGCAAAAATTCCGCCAAGTCAAACGCAACTTACGAAAAAAACAAAAATTATTATGCCGCGTTGAATATTCTTTGCCGAAAGTGTAAACTACCGGAAATAGTTTTCTCGGCGGCCGTTTATGATAGCAAAATCATTATTAGCAGCATTTATAGTCAGTTTTCTGCCTTCTTATATTTCGGCGGCCCCTGCCGTAACTTCAAGCCCCGACGGGAGATTGCAGGTCTTATTCGAAATCGATTCGCGGGGCGTCCCTTTTTACTCGATTGAGTTTGAAAAAAAGACCGTCCTGAAATCCTCACGATTAGGTTTGGACCTGGATGGATACGATTTTTCTCAAAATTTAACTCTCGAAGAAGTATCCAAACCAAAAATCATAAAAGACAAATACCGTATGCCGTTCGGCAAAAGAAAAGAATGTTCTTGTACGGCAAATCGCAGAACGTTCTCGCTGAAAAACCAAAACGGCAACGAGGTGCAGATTGTCTTTCAGGTCTCGAACGACGGCGTCGTTTTTCGATACGCATTTCCGAAATCATTTATAAAATCGTGCACGGTTAATAAGGAAAACACGGCCTTTGCTTTCGCGCCGACTACCGTCTCCTGGCTGCACCCGATGCAGCCGGGAAAATCCGGCTGGAGCAGAACTCAGCCTTCCTATGAAGAAAATTACATAAGCGGCAAGCCCGTCGGCAATCCCAGCCCGACAGGCCAGGGCTGGTGCTTTCCCGCTTTGTTCAAAACTTCGGACGACATCTGGGTGCTGATTTGTGATTCCGACGTCGATGAAAATTACTGTGCCGTTCGCCTTGCTGGTGATTCTAACGACGGCGTTTACAAAGTTGCTTTTCCCCACCCCGAAGAACACCGCGGCCAAATTGACCCGGCCCGGCCGAAAATTACTCTGCCGTTCGAATCACCATGGCGGGTTCTAATTATAGGTGATTCACTCGCGACCATCGTCGAATCTACTCTAATGACCGATGTCGCAAAACCCTGCAAAATCAAAAATATAGATTTTATAAAACCCGGTCGGGCCGCCTGGTCATGGCTGCGCTACGATGATAACGGAACGAAGCTTGACGTAATCGAATCCTTTCTTGATTTCGCAGCCAAAATGAAATGGGAATACATCCTCGTCGATGCGAACTGGGACACATTCATAGGCTATGAAAAAATAGCCGACTTTGTCAAAAAAGCAAAATCAAAAAACATCGGCGTCATCCTGTGGTACAACTCCAACGGAAGCTGGAATGATGCACCGATGGGCCCCAAAGATAAAATGCACGAGCGAACCGTTCGCCGGGCTGAATTCGCCAGACTTAAAAAGATGGGGGTAAAAGGAGTTAAAATAGATTTCTTCGGCGGAG
>JBBABK010000025.1:2246-14116 GCA_041657685.1 Phycisphaerae bacterium
AAACAGGCCACGATGAAACTCTATCTCGATACCCTCAAAGATGCTGCCGATTATAAAATTTTAGTAAACTGTCACGGTGCTACAATTCCCCGCGGCTGGCAAAGGACTTTTCCAAATCTTGTCACAATGGAAGCTGTAAAGGGGATGGAATACTGCACCTTCGACCAGGGAAATGCCAACCGCGAGCCACAGCATTGCTGCGTCCTGCCGTTCACCCGAAATGTGATAAGCTCGATGGATTTCACGCCGACCGTCATCGACCCGAACATCCGCGGGGTAAAACTAATTACAAAACCAGTGTTCGAACTGGCCCTGCCGGTCGTCTTCGAATCCGGCATCACTCACCTCGGCCTTGTTCCCGATGAATATAAACTGATGCCCGATTATGTCGTCGAGTTTCTGCAAAACGTACCTACCGCCTGGGACGAAACTCGTTTCGTTGACGGTTACCCCGGCAAATTCGTCGTCATCGCGAGAAGGTCCGGCGACGTATGGTACATAGCAGGAATCAACGGCACGGAACAGGAGATGGATTTGTCACTGGACTTGAATTTCATACCAAATATCGAAAACGCATCATTGTTCACCGACGGCCCTGACAGAACCTTTGTCAAAAAAACTTTTGAACTCGCCGCGAGGGATAAGCTCAATATCAAAATACTCCCGCACGGCGGGTTTGTCGCGTCGGCAAAATGCCTCAAATAAAAAAAACTTGTTTGACCGCCGCAAATAAAATTGTTAGAAGATTGTTAAGGCACGCTCCTTGGTACAGGAGTGATTATGCCTGGTAGAAATAAGTCTTTTTTGTGAAAAAACGTCCCGATAAATTCGGGACTGTTTTTTCCTAAGGAGAAAATGATATGGGCGTACTGAATCAGTTTTTTGCGCCGTCGCCGTTCGCACAGCTTCAGGAACATTCGAAAAAAGTCCACGAGTGCGTCAAGCTGCTAAAACCGCTTTCCGACGCATTGCTTGTTCAGGATTTCAAAAAAATCGAAGAGTTGCACAAGCTCGTTTCCAAAACCGAGCACGAAGCGGACAAAATCAAATCCGACCTTCGCGAACGCATCAGCAAGATGTACTTTCTTTCCGTCGGAAGGCTCGAACTGAGTGAATATCTCGCGTATCAGGACGACGTCGCCGACAGCGCCGAGGACTTCGCCGTGCTGCTGCTGCTTCGCAAAACCGTAGTGCCTAAGGAAGTGGAAGAGGATTTCAAAAATCTCGTCGACCAGGTCATAGCTGTAAGCGAGCACCTGATGAACGTGGCGGAGAAAATTTCCACCCTGGCCGAAGCGGCCTTCGCCGGCGAGGAAGCCAGGGAAATGCTCGTCGAAATAGACAAAATCAGCGAGGAAGAATGGAAAGTCGACCAGCTCGAACGCAAGTTCGCGCAGCATTTTTACAGCATCGAAAAACAGATGGACCCGATTACCGTCATGTTCCTCGACAAATATTGCAAGACGCTCGCTCGCATCGCCAATTGCGCCGAGCGAACGGCCAAGTACCTGAAAATTATTATAAGAAAAAAATAACACCGACCCTTTAAAGGCAGTGTATGGGAATAGTTATAATTGTTGCAATCGTAGTTGCCGCATATATGGCCTGGAACATCGGCGCCAACGACGTGGCTAACGCGATGGCTGATGCGGTAGGTTCGAAATCCTGTACTATTTTCTGGGCCATTGTATTAGCTGCGATTTGCAACTTCGCCGGTGCCGTCCTGGTCGGCGGTCACGTAACTGATACTGTTCGTTCGGGGATAATCGAGACACAAACTTTCGCCGAGGACCCGATGGACCTCGCTTACGGAATGCTTTGCGCTCTTTTGGCCGCGGCCCTGTGGCTCAATCTCGCTTCAATATTAGGAATGCCCGTATCGACCACGCATTCGATTGTCGGGGCAATCGTCGGGTTCGGACTATTGCGGGCAGGCTTTTCGCACGTACACTGGGATAAGCTCGGCGAAATCGTCGCCAGCTGGTTCATCTCTCCGCTAGTCGGCGGCATTCTCGCATTTATCTCCTTCAAAATAATTTCGCGAAACATCCTCTCCGTTGATAACCCCGCACAGGCCGCCCGAAAGGGCGTGCCGATATGTGTCTTTATCACGTTCACAATTATGATTTTGTCTATCATTTATAAAGGACTGAAAAATCTACACCTTAATCTGACTGCTTTGCAGGCGATAACACTCAGCATAATCGGCGGACTTATAGCAGCCGCCTTTACCGCCTATATGGCCAACAAAAAAAAATACCATGAAGACGGTTTACCTTTCGAAGAGCAATTGGTCGTTGTGGAAAAACGTTTTGCAATCCTGGTTGTCATTACTTCGTGCAGCGTCGCGTTCGCGCAGGGAGCCAATGACGTTGCCAACGCGATTGGCCCGCTGGCGGCTGTTGCGGAAATCGTTAAAAACAACACTCTGCCAGGCAAAGTGCCCGTTGATATGCGTTTTCTCACCCTCGGCGGAGCCGGCATAGCCATCGGATTAGCCACGTTCGGATACCGTGTGATGAGAGTAATGGGTGAAAAGGTTACCGAAATCACACCGTCGCGCGGCGTCGCAGCCGACCTCGCTGGAATGACCACTGTGCTGGTATGTTCGAGATTAGGTCTGCCAATCAGCACAACGCACACACTCGTCGGCGCGATTATCGGCGTCGGCCTGGCTCGCGGTATTACCGCCATCGACCGCAATGTCGTGCGCTCCATCTTCGTTTCGTGGCTGGCGACCGTTCCAATCGCCGCTGTCCTGACAATCATCCTGTACCTGCTCGGCAGCTGGCTGTTCTTCTAAATTGCAGTTGCGAAACACGCCCGCTGAACATATAAAATCTGTATGTCAGAATCGGCAAAAAACAAAATCGAACAATTGCGCGAGCAAATCCGTCGCCACGACTACCTGTATTACACGCTCAACCAGCCCGAAATCTCCGACCAGAAGTACGACAAACTCCTGGCCGAGCTGAAAGAGCTTGAACAAAAGCACCCCGATTTGATAACGTCCGATTCGCCCACCCAGCGGGTGTCAGGCGAGCCGCTCGAAGGCTTCGAACCGGTCACGCACGCAATTGCGATGCTGAGCATTGATAACACGTACAACGCCGAAGAGTTAAAAGCCTTCGACCAGCGCGTCGCCAAAGGCCTTGGCTCGAACGATTACCAATACGTTGTCGAACCAAAAATCGACGGACTTGCAATCAGCCTGCGTTACGAAAATGGCAAACTCGCAGTCGCCGCCACTCGCGGAGATGGAACCACCGGCGATAACGTCACCGCAAACGTCCGCACAATAAAATCAGTTCCGCTCGTGCTTAACGAAGAAAAAACCACCGCCCCTGATATTTTGGAAGTTCGCGGTGAAGTCTATATGCCCACAAAATCGTTCCTCGCGCTTAACGAGCAAAAAGCCGCCGCCGGCGAACCCGCCTTCGCCAATCCGCGAAACGCCGCCGCCGGCTCACTCAAGCTGCTCGACGCGAGAATCACCGCGCAGAGAAATCTTTCGTTCTTCGCCTACGCCACCGGCGAGATGAGCGAGCCGCTGGCAGATACGCATTTTGAAACGCTGCAAAAGTTCGAAGACCTCGGCCTGCCTGTCGAGCCGCACATCAAAAAGGCGAAAAAAATCGAAGATGTAATCGAGCTTTGTACGGGCTTTAGCGATAAGCGGCTCAGCCTCGGCTATCAAATCGACGGAATGGTTATTAAAGTCGATAATCTCGAGCAGCGCGAAACACTCGGCTTCACCGGCCGTGCCCCGCGATGGTGCATCAGCTATAAATATGCTGCTGAACAAGCGGAAACAACTGTGGAGTCAATAGATACTCAGGTTGGCAAAAATGGCACATTAACGCCTGTTGCAAATTTAACACCTGTATTTTTAGCTGGGTCTACTGTAAGTCGCGCTACTTTACACAATTTTGACCAGGTCCAGCGCCTTGATGTGCGAGAGGGTGATATTGTTGTTATCGAAAAGGCGGGTGAGGTAATTCCCCAAATCCTCAATATGAAGATAGAAAAGCGTAAGTTAGATATTAACAGGACCTTTACAGTTCCCGAAAAATGCCCTGTATGCGGGAGTAAAGTTAAGAAAGATGATGATGGCGTATATTTCCGCTGTGATAATTCGAGTTGTACTGCTCAACTTAAAGAGCGTCTTGAGTATTTCGCTGGTAAGGGACAGATGGATATTGATACATTAGGCCCTGCTTTGATTGAACAACTCGTTGATAAGAAAATTGTGAGGTCTTTTGCAGATATTTATAAACTCGATATATATAAGCTGTCATCATTAGAAAGGATGGCTACAAAAAGTTCGGAAAAGGTTTTGGAAAGCATTAATAATAGCAGAACAAGGCCGTTATGGCGATTGATTGCAGGTTTAGGCATTCGTAATGTTGGTGGACAATCTGCTCAAATACTTGCTGATAGATTTCACTCACTTTACGAATTGATGAACGCCAATGAAAATGAATTAGAAGAAGAAATAAATCAAATCGGTCCTGTTTTAGCTAAAAATGTTTATGAATATTTCCAAAACAAGAACAACAGGAAAATGATCGAAGAACTGCTTGCTGAAGTTCAACCCCAAACACAAAAAACAACTAAAACAGAACTTCTCGCCGGGAAAACCATAGTTGTAACTGGGGAGCTTAAAAATTTTACCAGAACGCAGATTAAGCAGGTCATAAAAGACAATGGAGGAAAACCATCCTCAAGTGTAAGCAAAAAGACTTCCTTATTAGTTAAAGGTAGCAATCCCGGAAGTAAGTTCAAAACGGCCCAGGAATTGGGGATAGAAATTGTTGATGAGAGTCAATTTATGCATCTTATAAACTATGCTTCTAAATAATACAGAAAGTAACGATGGCCACAAATAATTATATCGAAATATTAGCTAAAAGTTCTTCTGGCAGCTCCTATACAGTTGGGGTTTCCATTGAAGAAAATAGTGTTTCGGTTTTTTGTTCGTGTCCTGCAGGCATCAACAGAAAATTGTGTAAACATATAAAACGCGTTATGGCTGGTGATGATGATTCAATTCTATATGATAGAGATCAGATAAATATGCTGATGGAATTAAATTTGCGTTTACAAAAAACGGAGATACCCTTTTTAATTAAAGAATTGAAGGAGTCTGAAATTCTTCTGGAAAAAGCGCAAAAGAGAGCAAAAAAAGCAAAGAGTGCTTTTGAAAAGGTGGTTTTAATCAAATGAAACCAAAAGAGAATCCCTTAGAACTGCTCGAAAAACTTGTCAAAAAGAAATCCAAAGAAAAAAGAGAGCACGAATGTTTGAAAGACCCGGAACGCTCCTTAACAGACAAGGATGATTGGTTTATTTATGTTCCATCTTGTTTCAATGATTGTTTAGATATTGCAAAAACAACCCGTAGCCACGGGAAAAAACCCGAAAAAAATGAAATAAAGAAGGTATGGACACAAGGGTCTCGTTTTTCATTTCATCGCGGGTCTATTCTTTATGACACGCCCAAAGCGTACGAGAAATGGGGTGATGCTATTAAGTCGATAAATTATTGTATTTCAATACTTAATGGAACAAGTGCAGAGCCAGCGGCAAGAGAAAATGAGCGAATCTGTGGTAATGTTGAATTTTCAGTTTTGTCACCTTGTAGGCAAACAAAAAAATTAACGGAATTAGGCACTTTTTCCTTAACACAAGACGAATTTATACGGTTTCTAATAGAAGGTAATCCGGAGATTATTGTTAAATAGAGTGTCTATACGTTTACTATGATGCAAAATAAAAAATATATGCTTGATGCTCTCAAACTGGCGGCACGCGGCGTTGGCTCGATCGAGCCTAATCCCGCAGTCGGGTGCGTTATCGTCAAGGGCGGTCAAATCATCGGCAAAGGCTTCCACGAGCAATTCGGCGGGCCGCACGCCGAAATCAACGCGCTCAACGACTGCCGAAACCTCGGCGCAAATCCCAAAGGCGGAACAATGTACGTTACGCTCGAGCCGTGCTGTCACATCGGCAAGACAGGCCCGTGCACAAGAGCAATCATAGACGCGGGAATTACAAAAGTAATTGCCGCGATGCTCGACCCGTCGCAGCACGCCTGCGGCCAGGGATTTGAAAAATTAAAGCAGGCCGGCATCGAAGTCGAAGTCGGCTTATGCGAGGAACAGGCAAAGATTCTAAACGCGCCTTTTATAAAATTCGCAACTGCCTCCCGAACCTGGGTGACATTAAAATGGGCGCAAACCATCGACGGAAAACTCGCCTGGGCCAGTAAAACCGAACGATGGATTTCATCCGAGCAAAGCAGAAAAGACGTACAAAAACTTCGCGGCAGTTCGCAGGCCGTGCTCGTCGGAATCCAAACCGTCCTCAATGACGACCCGCAGCTTACACACAGAGACGCGAAAAATCCGAACACAAAATTGCTGCGAGTCATCCTCGATAATAAACTGCGAATCCCGCTCGATTGCAAAATTGTTAAGACCGCAAAAGACCATCCGGTGCTCGTTGTCACTTACGAAGGTTCAGCCAATTCCAATCCTGAGAAAACTCATCAGCTCCAAAACGCCGGCGTTGAAATTCTCACATTCGGCGATTTGCAAAATAAATCCAATCTCGTATTTATGCTCGATGAATTGAGCAGGAGAAAAATCCCCCGCCTGCTCGTCGAAAGCGGCCCGAAAGTAATCGCCTCATTTCTGCGAGAGAAATTAGCCGACGAGCTTTGCGTTTATATCGCCCCGAAAATCCTCGGCTCAGCCGGTACTGCGGATATTTCACAGACCCTGACCGATTTGAAAAAAGCAATTACCCTGCATCATATAGAAACCAAAATCTTCATTGGTGACACGCGAATCAAAGGCCTCACCTCCCACGGCCTTGCCGCTGTTTCCTGAGCGGAAAACCCTCGGACCCTGTTAGTCCAGATAAGAGATATCGAGGTTCTTCGCCGCTGCCGTTTCGTCAGGCCTTGATACCGGCGTTGTGACCGGCGCTTCTTTTAATTTCTCGGGGTCGGTTTTTGCCAGCTTCGCGATTTCTATCATCGCCTCGATGAATTCATCGAGCGTCTCTTTGCTTTCCGTCTCGGTCGGCTCAATCATCATCGCCTCTTTGACAATCGTCGGAAAATAAATTGTCGGCGGATGAAAACCCCTGTCGATGAGCGCCTTGGCAATGTCGAGTGCGTGTACGCCGTTATCGAGCATCTCTTTGGTCGGGCTGAGTACGCACTCGTGCTTGCATACCCCGTCCGAAACGGCCTGGTAATACTTCTTTAATTTCACCCGCACGTAATTGGCGTTTAGCACCGCGTTGTCGGCAACCTTCCCCAATCCCTGTTTGCCTAACATCAGCATATAAACATACGCCCGCAGCACGATTGCGAAGTTGCCGTAAAACGGCGCGATATATCCGATGGATTTAGGCCTGTCATATTCCAGCGCGAACGTCCCGTCGCCGCGCTTGACGACAATCGAGACCGGCAGATAATCGACGAGCTTTTCACACACGCCCACCGGCCCCGAACCCGGCCCGCCTCCGCCGTGCGGCGTCGCGAATGTCTTGTGCAAATTCAAATGCATAATATCGAATCCGAAATCGCCCGGCCGAGCACGGCCCACAATCGCGTTTAGATTCGCACCGTCATAATACGCCAGCCCGTCAACGCTGTGTATAAGGTCGCAGATTTCCTTAATATGCGGATTGAACAGTCCCAGCGTATTGGGGCACGTCAGCATCAGTCCCGCCACCTCATCATTCAGCATTTTTTTCAGCGCGTCGACATCCATCACGCCTTTATCGTTACTCGGAACCGCCAAAACTTTGTACCCAGCAATAGCGGCACTGGCAGGGTTTGTCCCGTGTGCACTGTCGGGTACGAGGACAGTTGTTTTCTTATTGCCCTTGTCCCTGTGATAAGCCGCCATAATCATTATGCCTGTCAGCTCCCCGTGCGCACCGGCCGCCGGCTGCATCGTAAAACCGGCCATACCCGTAATTTCCTGAAGCATTTGGCTGGTATCATATATGATTTGCAGCGCGCCCTGTGTCAGCATACCGCCCATTCTAAGTTGCGGAAGCAGCGGATGCAGATGCGCAAAACCCGGATAAGACGCGATTCGCTCGCAAACCTTCGGGTTGTATTTCATCGTGCACGAACCGAGCGGATAAAAATTCGTATCGACGCCGAAGTTCATTCTCGATAGCGCGGTAAAATGTCGCACAACGTCGAGTTCGCTGAGCTCCGGCAGTGGCGCAGACTTATCGCGAAGCAGGTCCTTCTTGAAATTTATCTTCGAAGGAACATCGCTCGAATCTATCCTTATCGCCCGACGTCCGGTGACAGATTTTTCGAATGCCAGTTTCATAAAATACTCTCCAGGGACTCCGCCAACATGCCTATCTGTTGCTTCGTCCGTTTTTCCGTAACACAAATCAATATCGAGTTTTCCATACCTTCGTAATATTTACTCAGTGGAAAACCGGCCGCGTATCCCTTTTCTATCAGCCCTGCGATAACATCCGCAGCGTCACGAGGCAAATCCAGCACGAACTCGTTGAAGAACCATCTTGTCTCGAAATGCGGCTTGACGTTCGGTATGGCAGTCAACCGTTCAAAAGCGTAGTTGGCCTTGTCCGCACAAAGCTTCGCCGTTTCAGACAGCCCTTTTTTACCCATCAGCAATAGATACACCAATGCGGTCAGCGCACATAGTGCTTCGTTCGAGCAGATGTTCGACGTCGCCTTGTCCCTTCTTATATGCTGCTCTCTTGCCTGCAGCGTCAGCACGAATGCCCGCTTTCCGTTTCTGTCTTTGGTCTGCCCGACAATTCTGCCCGGCATTTTGCGAACATATTTCATACGCGTTGACATAAATCCGAGGTACGGCCCGCCGAACGACATCGGCATCCCAAGGCTTTGACCTTCGCCTGTAACTATATCAGCTCCCATCGCGCCCGGCGTCTTTAAGATTCCAAGCGATATCGGATAGCAGGAAACTATCAGCAATGCTCCCTTTTTATGTGCCGCTTCAGCGATGTCCGTAAAGTCATCGATGCATCCGAAGAAATTCGGGTTCTGCACTATTACCGCCGCCGTATCATCATCGAGAGCGTCTAATATTTGTTCACGATTAGCCAATCCCTTGGTACATTTGGTCTCGATTAACTTGATGTTCAAATTCTGTGTATAGGAATGAATTATCACGCGGTAAATCGGATTGACGCTGTCATCGATAATGACTTTATTGCGTCCCGTTATCCGCATCGCCATCATCATCGCCTCGTACATCGCCGTGCCCCCGTCGTACAAAGACGCATTTGAAACTTCCATATCAGTCAGCCTGCAAATCGCCGACTGGTATTCGTAAATCGCCTGCAAAGTTCCCTGCGACAACTCCGGCTGATAAGGCGTATAGGCTGTATAAAATTCCCCCCTCGATATTATCGAATAAATCGCCGCCGGTATGAAATGGTCATAAAATCCTCCGCCCAGAAACAACGTCAGGTCTATATGGTTCTTTCCCGCAAGCCCCGCTAAATGTTCGCGCACCTTTTGCTCGGTTAGTTGGCCAGGCAGATTGAAATTTCCCTTGCGCAGCTCCGGCGGAATGTCCGCAAACAAATCTTCCATCGTCAGCCCGATATCGGCGAGCATCTGTTTTTGCTGCTGCGGCGTGTTGGATATGAAAGGCATCTCACAATCCTTTCACAAAATCATCATACTTTTTCGAATCCATCAGCCCTTTTACAGAGCCGGCATCCGTAATTTCCATTTTGCAAATCCACCCCGCGCCGTAACAGTCCTCGTTAATCAATTCGGGCTTCGATTCGAGTTCGCCGTTCACCGCCGTCACCTTTCCCGTCACCGGCGAATACACTTCATTGGCCGCCTTGGAACTTTCGACCGTCGCGATTTCATCGCCCTGCGAAAATTCCTTACCCACCGCAGGCAGCTCGACAAAAACCAGCTCGCCCATCTGTCCCTGCGCATAATCACTCACCCCGACCGTCACTTTCTTGCCGTCGACCTTCGCCCATTCGTGTTCTTTCGTATAAAGCAGTCCTTCACCAGCCATTGTTTTCTCCTGTTGTTAAAATCTCGCAAAGCGTTTCAGTAACTTGCCTTCAATATCAGCTTCCACATTTTCCCCTAACTCCAGCCGTTCATTTTCGTTCGCTTTTCGCGGCATATAATGAATGCCTGTTTTCTTTGCCTCATCTGCAATTTTCTTCTTAACGTAAGCGAGCGCGATTTGCACATCACCCGCCTTGGCGCAGCTTAGTACCCAGCCCGCGCATTTGTCGTTTACTGCGATACAGTCGTTTTGTCTGACAGGACGAATTCCCCTTTGGCCCGGCAACTCGATTCTAACAACCTGCATATCGAAATTCTCTGCTCGCCGGATAATCGCCTCTTTACCGATGAAATCCCGATTCATCGGGATATCGAGTTTCACCGCCCAGCCGTACCCGGCCTCGAAGGGTGAAATATCGAACGGCCCGGCAAGTTCGTGCCCGTACAGCGGCAGCCCGGCCTCAATCCGAAGACTGTCACGCGACCCCAGCCCGCAAGGCACAACCCCGAATTCTTCGCCTTTATCCAGAATCTCCTGCCAGACCTTGGCCGCGTTATCCGGATGAACGAACAATTCGAATCCTGTCTTAGCGCCCGTGTAGCCGGTCCTGGAAATTATGCAGTCAACGCCTGCGATTTTACCTTCGATAAAGCAGAACGATTTAATGCCTTCCAGTTGTGACCGCTCGCCTGCGAATATCCCAGACAGTGCATCAATACTCGCCGGCCCCTGCAGCGCGATATCTACCCTGCAATCGCCGGCTGTTTTCGTATCGCGCATATCCCGCAGCAAAGCGTCTCCTGCATCCATAGCCCACAGATAATCCTTGATTTTCTGCTCGTTGGCCGCGTTCACCACCACCATAAAATTATCATCTGTCCTGCGGTAAACGATAATATCATCGAGTATGTGCCCGTTCGCATTCAGGACATAGCTGTATTGTGCCTTGCTGTTTTGCAGGGCCGATGCGTCGTTGGTCGAAAACCTGTTTATGAAATCCTCGGCCCCGGCACCGGCTACTTCCAGTATCCCCATATGCGTGCAGTCGAACAGCCCCGCAGCCTCTCTAACAGCAGCGTGCTCGGCACTGATGGACGAGTACCATAAAGGCATCAGGTATCCCGCGAACGGAGCTAAGTGTGATTTGGCTCCGAGCCGGATATGACAGTCATAAAGAACGCTTGGTTTTGCATTATCGTCAATAACGAGATTTTCTGCCATTAGGGTCTTCCTTAACCTTCTCGCGCCGTCCTGGCGTGGATTGCGTATTCGGAGTTGCGGGGCCTGTACCTCTATTGCCCGCTCCGTCCGGATATTATTACCGATTAATATCTTTGTCAAGAACTCACCGCCGGTATGAAAAAATTGTTGC
Organism: Phycisphaerae bacterium; assembly: GCA_041657685.1. GTDB lineage: Bacteria > Planctomycetota > Phycisphaerae > Sedimentisphaerales > Anaerobacaceae > JBBABK01. The sequence goes on from JBBABK010000025.1 coordinate 13,695, forward strand.
AGCACAGGCTGACGATGCTACCATTAGCGTTACATAATTAATAAAAGAACAGGAAGTTTTTATGCCGTCCAAAATATTGTTTCTTTGTCTCGCCGGTGCAGCAGGAACACTGAGCCGTTATGCTCTCAGCGGCCTCGTCCAGCGAAGCATAAACAGCGAATTCCCAATCGGTACCGCCGCCGTAAATATCATCGGCTGCCTGCTGTTCGGTCTGCTGTGGGCGCTGACCGAAAACAGAATCAACATCTCCGGCCAGTTCAGAATAATTATTTTCGTCGGCTTCTTCGGCGCCTTTACCACTTTTTCCACTTTCATATATGAAACCGCGCGCCTCGCCGACGATTCGCAATATCTCTGGGCCGCCGCGAATTTCTTTATTCAAAACTTTGTCGGTTTTGTCTGTCTCGTTACCGGCCTGGCAA